>NZ_JASLCN010000483.1 GCF_030151805.1 Fluviicola sp. | reverse complement strand
ATAATAAATTAAGGTACAGGATTGTCCTAAAAGCAATGTTGCTCCAACTATGAAATAAACATCTTTGAATGGATTAAACACTTTTTCCAGCTGAAACATCTCAACAAAATAACTGATAATGATAGATGATGCACATCCAAAAGTAATGAATGTTTGCATTGACGCATAACTCTGCCAGTCATCAAATAAATTGGTGATCGTAGTCAGCACAATTGCCGATAAAGATATGATCAGAACAAGAATCTTCCCTCTTCTCTTTGAAAACTGGTTCAAAAAGAAAAGTCCGGGAAATATTAATTCTGCATACATGTAAATGCGGTAAAGCCAGAGATTATTGATCCCACTAAAAGCTAAAACAGCACCTCCTATATCTACAAGAACTGTAAACAGCAGGTACAACCATAATATGAGTCCAACAAAAGAAAGGCGCTTTTGAATTAAAAGCGCCACTCCCATTCCTAAAGGCAGGATGTAGGATGAAAGAACAAAATACACCCAATCACTCATTCTATTATTTCAAACCGCTTTTCAAAATGCTGTTTAACGGGTTATTCCCCCCACAAGTAGTAGGACACATGACTGTTCTGTCAATAATCAGATTCAGGATATCATTTCCATTTGAGTCTACACCAACCCAAACATACTCTGTTTTTCCATCAACATTTTCTCCAAGATACACTCGTATCCCATGACAATCAGACTGTGCTAAAAGAGCGTCAATATTCGTTTTACCGATAGCCCCCGCGATGATGGAATTCGGATGATTCGTTTGGTACCTTCCTGTTAATTCTGCACCTTGTTCCAAGGAGATTGGTTCTCCCTCATTTCCATTAAATGACATAATAATTATAGTTTAAGTTATACAGTCAATATTAGAGGGAATAAATTGAACTTCCAAACCCCCAAAAGGAGAAATACAACTAGAAGGTTGATTTTAACGCGATTAATTTTTTCAACAATGTGAAAAAATGTGGTTTTCCGCAATGCATTTTCAGTAAAAATACGGTTGTGCAAGTCAAATTGACCCCATACATTTGTCTCAAGAAAAGAAATTAATTCATTGTTTAAATGTTACATGACCTAGTAAACAAACCAAGAGTCGATATTCACAACAAGACGAATATTTCCTATTGGAGTAGTGAATTGAAATGTTCAGAAGAAGAATTGCTTTATTGCATTTCAAAAGTTGGATCTTCCGTAAGTGCTATTGAAAGTTACTTACACATGAACAAATCATTGCTGCAAGTTTGGTCGTCACGTGACATTGCTTTTTAGGCATAAATTGTTATAAAGCAACAGGTCGTAAAGAAATTACCACTTCCACTTTCACTGAGTTTTCGCGGCCTGTTGCTTATTTTCTTTTCCTCCGTTCACTAAGCCAATTGGGAACATTTTTTCCACCGGCTTTCGAACTTTGAGATTTGTTTTGAACGTCAGCACTATTCACTATACGATTCGGATATTGATCTCCTAACAATTGGGAGATCAATTCCGGCTTTTTAGCCTTCGTCAAACGATCTTTGATCCAATCCCTGTTTTCCCGCTTGTACCAAAAGAAGAAACGATTCTGATTTTTCTTCTCATCCGCTCCTTTAGCAGTATAAATCGGTTTGAGTGTATACGGGTGAACTCCGGTATAATAAATCACTTCCGAAACCGTCATCGGTGTTGGTGTAAAATCCTGAACCTGCTCCAACTGAAAGCCCATGTCCTTTGTTTCAGCTGCCAGATTCGCCATATCTACCTCTTCGCAACCAGGATGAGAGGAAATGAAATATGGAATCAGTGGTTGATTCAGTTTGTTCTTTTCCGAAATCCGGTCGTACTTTTCCTTGAACTTGTGGAAATACTTAAACGACGGCTTTCTCATTACCCGCAACGTGGCGTCAGAAGTATGTTCCGGAGCCACTTTCAAACGACCGCTTACGTGACGGGTGATCAATTGCTCAATATATTCGTCGTGATTCCCGTCTTCATTATTTTTGTTGAAATCATCAACCAATAAGTCATAACGAACACCGGAGCCAACAAATGCTTTCTTAATTTTCGGATGCGCATCGATTTTCCGATACAAATCGGTCATGGCTTTGTGAGAAGTATCCAGGTTGTTGCAAATCACCGGGTGAATGCAACTCGGGCTTGAACAACGTTCACAGATAGCTTCCACTTTCCCTTTCATACGGTACATATTCGCGGAAGGCCCTCCGATATCCGACAAGTATCCTTTAAATTCCGGATGTTTTACCACCTCATCAATTTCATTCAGAATACTCTTTTCGGATCTGGAAGAAATGAATTTCCCCTGGTGTGCGGAAATCGTACAGAAACTACAACCTCCAAAACAACCACGATGCATGTTGATCGAAAACTTGATCATTTCGTACGCAGGAATTGTTCCGCGTTTTTTGTATTTCGGATGCGGTAAACGCGTATAAGGCATATCAAACGACTGGTCCATTTCTTTCTCAGTCATGGTACGATACGGAGGATTGATCACCAGCGTTTTCGCACCGATCTTTTGAATAATACGGTTTGCCTTCAATTTATTGGATTCAACCTCCACGATTTTAAAATTGGCAGCATACGCCAATTTGTCCTTTTGACAGGTTTCGTGACTCGCTAATTCAACCGTTTCCCATTGCTTGTTTTTCGGTAATTCAGTTGCAGAATCCTGAATAAATGCAACCTGGTTCACTGTTGTCAATGAACCGAACGGGACACCTTTTTTCAGAAGACGCAAAACATCTCTTAACGGCTGCTCCCCCATTCCGTAAACCAGTAAATCTGCTTCAGAGTCCATCAGGATGGAAGGCATTAACTGATCTTTCCAATAATCGTAATGAGTCACTCTTCGCAAAGAAGCTTCAATTCCACCGATCAAAACCGGAACATCCGGATACAATTCTTTCAGGATTTTCGTGTATACGGTTGTCGCGTAATCTGGTCTGAACCCTGAAACTCCGCCCGGGGTGTATGCATCCGTAGAACGTAAGCGCTTTCCAGCCGTGTAATGATTCACCATCGAATCCATACAACCCGCTGTTACACCAAAAAAGTATTTTGGCTTACCGAGTTTTTTGAAATCGCGCAAATCATCGCGCCAATTGGGTTGTGCAATCACTCCGATTTTAAACCCTTCACTTTCAATGATTCGTCCGATAACTGCCGTACCAAAAGCCGGGTGATCCACGTATGCATCGCCGGAAATCAAGATGACATCCAATTCATCCCAACCTCTTTTTTCAACCTCTTTCTTAGTAAGTGGTAACCAGTCCGTTATCGGTCTTTCTAATTCCATGCGGCAAAGTTACGGAAAAAGAGTCGTTTAAGCCTTATGAATGAAGCTTTTGTGTTGTATTAACAATTCATCCGGGAAATAAATCTCTTTTCAATAAATTACCCGGGTAACAAACTGTTAAACTTCTATAAAGCTCTTCTTGTATCATTGCTTTCCGGACAAGCAATCGGTAACTTTATAGGAAACATTTTAAACCTTTTAATTATGTCATTATTAACAGGAAAAGTAGCATTCGTATCAGGCGGCGGATCAGGTATCGGTCGGGCTGTAGCGGAAACTTATGCAAAAGAAGGTGCAAAAGTGGTGATCGCGGATATCAACGAAAACCATGGCGCAGAAACCGTTAAAACAATCAAGGATGCAGGTGGTGATGCATTTTTCATCAAAGGTGATTCAAGTAAGGCAGAAGACAACAAGCGCTTTGTAGAAGAAACCGTTGCAAAGTATGGGCGACTCGATATTGCTTGTAACAATGCCGGAATTGGCGGGCCTGCCCTTCCAACGGGTGAATATCCGATCGATGGCTGGGACAAAGTGATTGCTTTAAATTTAAGCGGAGTATTCTATGCCTGCCGTTATCAATTGGAGCAAATGGAAAAAAACGGAGGTGGTAACATTGTAAATATTGCATCTATTCATGGAACCGTTGCTGCTCCGAACAGTCCGGCTTACACAGCTTCAAAACACGGAGTCGTTGGACTTACCAAAAACATTGCAGCAGAATACGGTCAAAAGAATATCCGTTGCAATGCCGTTGGCCCCGGATATATTGAAACACCCTTATTGACGGAACACCTGGACAAAGCTGCCATGGAATACATTGCTGCAAAAGCTAGCATGAACCGTTTGGGAACTCCACAGGAAGTTGCTGATCTGGTTGCTTTCCTAAGTTCAGATAAATCTTCATTCACCACCGGAAGTTATTTTATTGCCGATGGTGGTTACACAGCAGTCTGATTCCTTCCGATTATTTTCAACAACCAGGGAAGTGTCATCGGAAAGAAACGGGTGACACTTCTTTGGTTTATTCAACAAAACCACAACGATTTTAAATTAGTCACTCTCATCAACAGTTTTCAATCCATATCATAAAATATATTACTTTTAAATGGATGAAACGATTGACTGTTTACCTCTTGATTTTTTTGGGATTTGCTCTTTCCAACTGTACTGAAAAGAAGAAAGTTCTGATTCAACAAACTGAAATTACTGCTGATTTTATCCATCCGCTTTATTTTCAGGAAGAAGTTTCGCAGCTTATCAATTTTCCGTTTTGGTTCAATGACAGCATCGCGGCAAAACAAAAGATCAAACAGCTCACCATTACATCTTTCAAGGGAGTTATTTCAGACACAAGTGTATATAACGGCGATTCAGATGATGAAACGTTTCCGAAAAGAACCATCATCTATACGTTCAATCAAAGCGGCAGACTTGTTCAAATGCAGGTAACGGATTTCTCCGAAGGAATTGTCATCTCGAATCAATCTTTTCAAATCGGGAAACCCGGTTCTTTGGGATATTGCGAGGTGATCCAAAAAGACAATCTTTACGGAGTGGAAAACAATACCTTCACGTATAACACCGGCCGGATCACTCCTGATTATGCCTCATTTGAAGCTTCCAACAACCTCGATCTGATTCATTTTGTTCTCAACAAAAAATACTTCGGGCCGCTTTCCGTAGATTCGATCGCCAGCCCCTTGCCAAATGATTGGATTGTTTTGGGAGAACCTCAAAAACCAATAAAACGCTACAAAGTACGCAACAAGGTTAGGGAGAAATTTGTTTCAAACTACAGCTATTATTCGGAAAACTATCCGAAAGTGATTACAAATGAAGATTACCCGTTTTTTAAGAAACGTTATTTCAATTATTCGAACGGACAATTCAAGGGTTACCTGGATTCAACTTTTATTGATGAAACCTTTGTAACTTCCGTGAAATCGTTCATTTATTATAACAGCAAAAAATTACCCGGAAAAGTGATCCATAAAAAAGAACATGTGGAAAGCGTGAAGCATTATCAAACGCAGGAAATTTTCACCTATTCATTTTATGAATAAGCCCCATTTATTCCCGTACTTTCGCAATACAATTAAATCACTGTCTTTCATGATCAGCAATTATTTAGAACAAAAAGTTTTACTCACGTTATTATCTCTCTTTTCTTTCTTTGCATCTGCACAGGTAGATCAGGTAACCATTGATGGGAAAAAGTATTTCGTATATCCTCATCAGCAGCAGGTTCAGGGAATGCAGGAATATTACCTGAATTTTGCCGACAAGAAAGAAATCATCAAACGGGACGACCGCAATGAGAAGATTGTTTCTGTAACGGAAGAACCAATTACCCAGCTTGAAAAGAAAAGCGCGATCAAATTTCCGAAATCATCTAAAAAGTACCTGAAAGACTTCGAACAGATCCTGGAACAATATCCTTACTTTTTGGTAACGGCAGATAACAGTATTTCAATCGACCCGACTCCTGCCCTCACAACTCTGCCTGACGGAGAATACGTAATGTTTTACCGCGATATCCCCTATATTTCGAAACGGGTTCTTCGCTACAAAAATGATATTGTTGCTGCTTATTTTTCAATTAAAAACAATGTCATTGTCGGAACAAGCAACTGGCTTAATCCGGAAGGGAAAGTAGTGAAAACCGGAGCCTATCTGGACAGTGAAAAAACCGGTCTCTGGAAAATTTACACCTACACGCTTAATACCGATTCCGAGTACAAATACAATCCGAACGAAAGTCTTGAAAGCAGGTTCAAAAATCTGCAATTTGATACCAACACCACAAACATTCATTTCCTGGATGGGTTGAAAAATGGCCCGTATACCGTTTATGAAAACCGGGATTTACTCACATCCGGTCACTACACCAACGATCAGGAAAGCGGTGCCTGGGAAATGTATGAATACAAAACGATCGTATCGGCAGACAAAAAAGGGAAACTGACGATTACAAAAAGTAAAGACAAAAGCCTGATAGACCGTTATACGCTCCGCACTGACAAGAAAAGAGGTAAATCACCGATTATCCGCCATTCCGTTATACCTTACGATTTCATGACTTACCGTTACAACGATTCCTTAATACTTCGGAATAGTGGTGGTGATCAGGGCTACGGATACGAAACAGAATTCCCGGATTTTGATTCTTTCTATACCGTTTTGGAACCCGATACGAATGACCTGGAACTTCCGGAGGAAAACCTGACCAGCTATGAAGGCGAAGAACTGTATGACGAATATAATTATGATTACACTCTCGGAATGGAAGATCCTTTCAACGAGCGTTACGATCCGAATGAATCGTATGAATTTGCCAACGGAAAACGTTACACCCTAAACGATCTGATTGATTCCATCGGATACCTGTATAAATACGAAGGCATCGTAGAACATTATTACCAAAACGGACAGCTTCAGTATCGTTTTGAAGTAAAAGACGGCTCATTGGTGAAAGAAGAACCGGTTTACTGGGACAACGGAACCATTGCAAACGAGATTGTTTTTATCAGCGATTCGAATCAATACGTGCAGCGTTATTACGACTACAATGGAGTCAAATATTACGAATTGTGGTATGATTCCAAAGGAAATGTAATCAAACAGGCAGAGAAAGACAATCACTCAACCATTACGATCAACCACAAAAAATATGACCGGAATTATGGTAAACCGACATTTGTTTATGCGGAAGACGGCGATCTGAAATCGGAAACCCTTCCTGAAAAAGTATTGTTCATCGAAGAATTATTCAAGGTCGATTCTTCCATTGCAAAACAAGCCTATTTCTACCCAAAAACCAGAACACTGTCTTTATTTGAGCGAAATTTGCCGGGTGATACTGTAACAAAGCAGGAAGTTGTTTTTTCAGAAGATTACCTGAATGCAAATTCAGTAAAAACAACCCGTTTTAAGAACATCGAACTGCGCACTATCGAAAACGGAACACTTGATGAATACTGGAAAACAAGTATTACAGATACGTTCACACTCGAAAAACTGGCTTTCTACTGGGAATATAAATACAGCAAAGAAAGCGATCAGGAATTATGGATCAATGAAAAACCCTTTACCGGAACATTCAAGTTGAATGATAAAACGGGAAGTTTCAGTGTCAAGACAAGTAATCAATCGGTACAAATCTCTCTTCCGAAAAGTTCCGTGGATCTGAAACTGTACAAGTCGGCACTGAAAAGCTATCTGAAATCAAAAAAACGCTCGGATATCCTCTTAGGCTATATTCCTGATTTCAATGGTTCCGGGCAACTTTCGCATGCAGTAGCAGCTCTTTTCCCGAATCTTTACGGAACTTTCCTAGCGGTTTATGAAAATCAGCGATACGGCTTTGATCTTGTTGAATATACGGATCTTGACTATTCTGCTTCCGCAGTAACGATTGATAAAAACAGTTCCTTTATTTCTTCAGTGGAAGGAAAATACCTGAACGGAAAACCGGAAGGTGTCTGGACATACACAGATCAGTTCGGGAAAATCCGTTCAACAATCGGTTATAAAAACGGTGCTGCACACGGAGAAAATATTGATTATGCGGTTGCTGTTCCAAAAGCAAAACCCAAAAAGAACGAGGAAGAGTATGTATACGAAGACCCTTTAAGCAAGTTTGAAGAGTATCCGGTAAAGAAAACGTATTATCCTGAATCCAAATGCCATTTCAAAAACGGCGCTTTGGATGGTCCTTTTGTGCAGCTAAACTGGAAAGGTGACACGTTGAATTATGTCAATTACAAAGACGGTGCAAAAGAAGGAGTGGAATTCAAAAGAAACCAATTGTTCTACAATCAGTCCTACTACCGGGACGGATTCCTGGACGGAGATGTGAAAACCTATTTCACTTATCCCGGAAAAGATTCGATCCTGATTTTCGATCTTGGATTTAAAAACGGACTTCTTCAGGGGCAATCTGTGGCGTATCACTCAAACGGAAAGCTGGCCAAAAAAGGATTTTTCCTGAACGGTGATCCGATTGATGATTATGAAGCGTATGATACGCTCGGATTCAAGTATCAATATGTGAAGTTCCGCTACAATCAGCCGGTTGAAGAAAAAATCTGGGAAGAAAACGAATTAAGTGTTCGTTATGAATTTGACTGGCGCGATTCCATTCCATTCAATTTTGCCGACATAACCGAAAGTTCCAGTATCGAACAACTGATCTTTCAGGCTGGTTATTCTGATGATGGTTTGTATGAACCTTATTATGGCCGACCAAGTTTGGTCAACAAATCGGGAATCGATTACAGCATCACAAAGTACTATCCGAATGACACGATCGCCCGCATCGGGACTATTTCCAAAGGTGTAAAAACAGGATGCTGGAAATACTTCAACTACTTCGGAAAGAAACTCATGGAAGTAGAATATTTCGACACCATTATCCAGGTCAATGACAGTATCAAATTCAAGTCGAAAGGAATTCTTTACTACCTGGATGAAAAGGACAATCCATTGAGCAAAAGCTGGATCATCGAAAAATTCGAAAAATATGATTGTGCACATACCGACCACAACGAAGAGCGCATGCTGTATTGTTTCTGGGAAAAAGACAGTGCACAACACCGCAAAAACGGGTATGTCAAAAATTATTATGACAACGGATCCATTCAAAATGAAGGCTGGGTAAAAGACGGACTTCCTACCGGAGTTTGGAAAATCTACGACATCAACGGAAATCTGAACCAGGTCGGTGAATACATCCAGGGAAAACGAAATGGCCGCTGGTTGAAAGGAGATTTGGGAAGTGTGAAAAATATGAGCGAAATTTGCCTGAATCCGAATCTGGAAAATTTGGATGCAATTTTAAGTTACCAGGAAAAATTACTCGACGTAAGCGTCATTACTTATCGAATGGGGAAAGAATTAAAACGAAAGTACTACGGAATCAATATGAACAACGGAGATGCTCCGGAAGGTTATTTCGGAGACGAATTAAATATTGAAGGTTACTAATCCGTAGTAAATCAAACACTTGAATAAAGAGCAGAGAAAAACTGCTCTTTATTTCAGATAACTCAATAACTTAGTCATTTCACTATTTCTCTGGACGCTTAGTTACAATACATAACTGTTTTGTTTTTAACTTTATAGTATGATTGAAATCGAAAATAGCAATATGGTGAAATTGATAGAGCTGATTGATTCCATCAAAGAGGTTCGCTTTATCATTCAGGCTTATTTCAAGGAAAAATTGAAAAACAATGATCTTGGAATTACGGTAGAAATGTTCGAGGTGCTGATCGTGCTTTCCAGAAACCATCAGATCAATCAACAGCAAATAGCAGACACCGTTCGTAAGAACAAAGCGAATCTGACACCCATTATTGACAAACTTTCGTCCAAGAACCTTGTATTGCGAAAAGAAGACACAGCTGATCGCCGGAATAAACTGATCATTCTGACCGAAGAAGGAAAGAAAATGTGCCGGGTTTACAACAAAATGTTTGAGGAATTTTACGTCAAATTTTTACAGGATATTGATCTGCAAAGCCTCGACAAAACCATCAAAATGCTTAAAAACCTGGGGAAACAGGTTTGTAAATCCAGCTAATTGAACTTTTATCCGGACGATGTGTAATAGCAAGAACTAAATGTTCAACTATGTCACATTTCATCTCTAAATCAGTAAGCATTGGCTTACTTCCGCTTTTCCTGGCTGCGTGTTCTTCAAACAACCAAAAGGAAACAAAATCTGCCATTGAAATGGCAAGTCTTCTATCCGATGAACCCGGAATACAACAGGAAGAATCTCAAAGCAACCAAGACTATTCCGCCGAATTCAAAAAGACCAAAGAAGCAGTACAACAGAAAAAACTCATCAAAACCGGCGAACTCACACTCAAATCCAGACACATCGAAAAAAGCAAAGCCAATCTCGACAGGGTTTTAAAGCAAATCGGCGGTTATTACGACAACGAATCTTTCAGCAAATCCGGTTACGAATTGCGTTATTCTTTACAACTGCGCATTCCTTCTTCAAAATTTGATCAGTTGCTGCAAAGTATCAACACGGGGTCGGATGAAATCCTTTCAAAAAACATTCACGCAGAAGATGTCGGAGAAGAATACTTCGACATTGAAACACGCTTAAAAAGCAAAAAAGCTTATCTGAAACGTTACCAGGAAATCATGAGTAACGCAAAAAATGTAGACGATCTTTTGCAGATCGAAAGCCAGGTGCGGCAACTCATCGAAGAAATCGAAAGCCAGGAAGGCCGATTGAGATTTTTAGATAGCCAGGTCGGATATGGCACACTGAACATTGAATTATTCAAAACATTGTCTCATCCTCCGGCTGCACCGGATGAAAACAGTTTTTGGGAAGATGCCGGAAATTCGCTTTCGAAAGGCTGGAATGCAATCGTCGGTTTTGTATTATCACTCCTTTCTATCTGGCCGCTGCTTTTAATTCTAATCCCAACAAGTATTTTCGGTTACCGAAAGCTCAAAACAAGAAGAAACAAAAAATCTCCATCGCATTAGCAGGTTTTTAATTTTGGTTTCTCAATACTTCTGAATGACGATCCCTCAATGGACGGATCGTCATTCAGTCT
>NZ_JASLCN010000050.1 GCF_030151805.1 Fluviicola sp. | reverse complement strand
TTCGGAAAAGATACAAAGTGCCGGTTATTCCTGTAGGGAAAGTTTGGAGAAACTACAACATCGCTTATCCGGAAACCAATTTGTACACCGCAGATAACTCTCATCCTTCGTATGAAGGCTCTTACCTGGTTGCATGCACCATGTATTCCGCAATCTATGGAAAAAGCCCTGTGGGAGCAAATAAACTGACAATCCTGAATTCACAGGAATATACGCGGATTCAACAATTCACGGCAAAACAATCGGATAAAAGATATTTCAGAGATCTGTTGAAAGATTCGATCTGATATCAAGGATTGTTTTTGCTGTAGAATCGAAATAGTAACCACGAAACTTACTAGTTTTTCAGGCATTTACCAGCTGTGACTAAACGATCATCCGGATCTTAAAAAACGTACTTATTTTTTCGCCTGATTTGCCCGCTTTACTTTATTGGAAACGGTAACCATTTTCTTCAGGGTGAAATTGTTACAATGTTGTCTCATGTGTAAAGTAACGGTGTACGTACCGGAATTTTTGTAATAATGTTTCGGGTTCTTTTGAGTAGAAGTCGTTCCGTCACCGAAATCCCAATAATATTCTCCTGCGTTTTTAGTCAGGTTATTGAATTGAGCGGATAACCACGTTTCCCGGACTTTAAAATCAAGAAGCGGAGTTTCCTTCACGTCGAAAACACGTGTTTGATTCAGCTTATACTGATTCAGGTTTTTAAGTACAATGTTTGCGGCTGCCTGTTCGATTACTTTCCAATAAGTGCTGTCGACACGTTTCGGAGCGGTTCCGCCAACCGGAGATTCTTTGTAAATCGAAGCGAAAGCGGTACATGCGGCAGTGAAACTTCCCAATGCATTCGGGTGATAGCGATCCGTAAAATACAAATCAATGTCCGGATAAGTTTCACGGATATTTTTCCAGACCATTCCAACCGGAATAACAGGATAATGCAACGAATCGCTCATCAGCATGTAGCCGTTCCAGATTCGTTGCTGCATTTTCGGATAAGTATCGTTTGCCGGTTGCTCCGGATATCCTTTTTCGTAGCCCCAGGTCATATAGAAATAAATCTGGGCACAAGGACTTGTTTTTAATACGCTGTCGATCAGAATCTTTGCATACGGAATAGATTCTTTCAGGATCACAGAACTGTCTTCCGCAAACTCTCTCGAGAATCCCTGGATCAATACATAATCCCACTTGCGGGATTTCATTTTCTTGTAGGTACTCGGACGCTCGCTATGCGCTTTCAGCGTACTTCCGCTTACTGCAATCGAATCTGCGAAAACATTTTTTCCTTTTGATTTTGCCAAATGCTCAAATATCTTGGGCATGTTATTCATGTGCGTAAAGCTGTTACCGATAAATAAGACATTCGTCGGTTGTTGAGCAAATGAAATTCCGGTGATCAGAGAAAGAAACAGAGCTAATTTATTCATTGCGCAATTTTTTTCGTTTAGGATAGAAAATACCAAATACTTTATAATACAATTCTGTTAACGGTTCAATGTATTTCACCATGATGACAAACACGGTAATGAAAAATGCTGAAATTGAAATCGAAACCCATGGATCAAACTGACGGTGATACCACAACTCAGGATCAAGTCCTATGCCAACAATTCCGCCATACAAAATAATTACGTGCACAATGTAAACCGGGAAGGTTGTTTGTCCCATTTTCAGGAACAGAGGCGCATTGATCTTGAAGTTTGCATCTACGAGCATCAATGTTCCCAAAAGCATGGCAACCTGTCCCATGCGGGCAAAACCGGTGGTATTGTTTTCAAAGCAGCCATGTGCCGTCAAACCGATCCAGTTTGTAAATTGATCCAATTCGTGGAAAAGCGATTGTCCGGCAACGTTGAAGAACAACCCGATTGCGATAAACGTGATTCCGAACCACCATTTACGCACATTTTTCTCGTAATGCCGGATAATCGCACCGATCATTCCTCCCATCAATACATAACCTGAATAACGGACAAAACTGAAGTCGGAGAATTCCCCGTAGATCATGTTCTGGATGAATTTCGGAGCTCCCTGCGGAATAAATGCTCCCGGATCTTTGATCGTTTTGATTCCTTCGGAAACACCGTAAAGTTTGATATGTTCTTTCAGATATCCGTAAATCACGAACAGAATCAGCGCCGCGATCAGGTAATAAAGATACAATGGTCCTTTTTTGATGATCTTATAGATCCCGAAAACCAACAACAGGAAGAAAATTCCGAACCCGATTGATTGTAATACGTGGAAAGCTTGAAACCAGTTGAAATGATACGTAAAGATCCAGGCTTTGCTGGTACTTGCCGTTGGGAAGAAAGGAACTAAAATATCGTGGAACCAGGACCCGATTAAATCCAGGAAATTGGCATTCTTCAATTTTCCATAGAATTCAAAACCGTATCGGGTATCTCTGAAAAATGTAATGAAATCGAATTGAATGAAGTAACCCCAGAATAAAAGCATTTTAACGCGGCCAAACCCTTTTTTCACACGTTCATTCTGAAAATAAGGTTCGTTTGTTGACCGGCTTAAAAGGTAAACAAATACTACACCGGTTACGGCAAAGAAGAGAGGAGAAGTTAAACCGTGAAGGTTGTGCCAAAAGCTAAACAGCCAATTATTGTCATCCCGGTATTTATCCGCAAGTGCAGAACCAGTGAAATGGCCTTCAAGCATCATCAGAATGGCGATCGACCGCGCCATATCTATAAACTTCAACCTGGGGCGGGCAGCGAGCTGTACCCCGGCATTTTCTCCTGACATAGTTTGATTTTACAGGCAAAGATACATTTTATACCAATTCAATTCAATAAATTCTATTTGGGTGTTTCTCCCAGCAGCATCAAACGAATGGGGGCGCTATATCCTTCAAAATAAATCAGTATCGGGAAGGAAAAGATGCCGTCGGGAAGTTTTTTTACGGTATTCGCCTGAACCAAAACGCTTCCTTTTGCAGGAACACTGTTTCCGAAGCTGAAATTCACTAAATCGCCCTCTGTTTTAATAGCACTGATTTTGAGTGATTTGTTGTGGTTGTTGTAAATTGAAAACTGAAATGGATTTTCTCCCTGCTGAATTTTTCCAAGTGTAATGACATTCGGAACGCAGTCTACAAAGAAGAAAATAGAATCGGTTTCGAGGTAACTCACACTTTGAATTTCGATCTTACGTTCTCTGGCTGCAGATCTCGAAAAAACCGAATTCTTCACATCGTTCGGATTATCACTCGTAATCTGATTCGCGGTGTATTCACCATACGGAACTCCGACCAATTCCAGTTTCCCGCCATTTTTAGCTGTTGCGTCCAGGTAGGGAGCAAAAACTCCGTTGTCGAAAGCGCGCAGGTAATTGCTGAGCGACATAATTCGTCGTTGTGTCAGGGCAACGTTGTATTCCGTTTTTGCAAGCGGTGATGCAAAGCCGCGCACGTTCAACCTGATCTGGAACCCTTTTTGCAATTCCTCC
>NZ_JASLCN010000362.1 GCF_030151805.1 Fluviicola sp. | reverse complement strand
AATCAAAAAAAGATCAAAAACCTGCACAATCAATGGATGAACTGATGGATACATGTCTGGATGAAGTTTTTACAATTATAAATGATAAAAAAGAACGGTAATGGGACCAACAATAAATATGAAAGGTGGAGTAACCGGTGAACTTAAGAAGCTTACTATTCAGGCTTATTCAGATCCCGAATTCAAAAAAAAGGTAGTCGATGGTTTGTTTACAACACTCATCAATCCAGAAAAGTTCGTCTTGAATCACAAAGTAGAATATATTGTTCCGGACTCGACAAAAGATAAAACTCCTCCATATTATCAGAATACACCACCTTCAGATATCGAACTTGAATTTTTATTCGACGATACAGGTGTATTTGATGAAAATTCCAATTTCAGTATCCTGAAAAATCGAGAATCGAAAGGAGTTGAAGCGGATATTGAGAAGTTCATGAAAATCGCCTATGACATCAATTCAGAAATACATCGTCCCAATTACCTCGAAATAAGCTGGGGAGCGTTGTTATTTCAAGGGGTTTTAGCAGAGGTGTCAATCGAATACAAACTTTTTGCTCCCAATGCAAAACCCATACGAGCCATTGCAAAAACGAAATTCAAGAAGTTCATTGAACCCAAAAAGGCTACTGCAGATTCCAATCCTAACTCACCTGATTTGACGCATGTGCGAGTTGCAGAAGAAGGAGACACATTGCCTTTAATGACGCAACGCATTTACGGTGATTCCAAGTATTACTTAGAAGTAGCCCGTGTAAACAAACTTACTGCTTTCAGAAAATTAAAAGCAGGACAACGCTTATTCTTTCCACCTATTCAAAAACCTGACTAATGAACAATACCGGAATTATACAAACAGGCAAGAGTCCCGATCTCGTTACTTATCAGATTCTGATAGAAGAACATGAGATTCCGGGAACATATCCGGTATTGGCCATATCTGTACGCAAAGAATTTAACCGGATCGCCACTGCACGTATCACATTTTATGAAGGCACACCTTCGGATCAGAATTTCAAGATCAGTAACAGCGATTTTTTCGTTCCGGGTAAAAAGATCCAGATCAACGCTGGATATCATTCGGAGAATAAAATGATCTTCAAAGGAATCATTATCCGCCACTCCATCAAAGTACGCAACGGGAAGTCATCCCTTGTAGTTGAATGCAAAGATGAGGCGGTAAAAATGACCATTGGGAGAAAATCAAAATTCTTCTACGACAGTACCGACAGTGATGTCTTTGATGAATTAATCAAAGCATACAGCCTGGAAAAAAAGATTGAGAAAACAAATTATCAGCACGAGAAGCTGGTTCAATATAATGCCTCTGATTGGGATTTTCTTGTTTCACGGGCACAAACCAATGGAATGGTTTGTTTCACAGACAACGGAAAAATACTGATCGGTAAACCTGATCCCGGACAATCCCCACTAGAAACAGTCGCTTATGGTATGACCATTATGGAGTTTGATGCTGAAATTGATGCGCGAAACCAGTTTTCAAAGGTTACTGCTTATAGCTGGAACCAGGCAGATCAGGAAATCAGCAAAATTGAAGCAAACAACCCTCCGACTAAAACAAATGGAAATCTTGATTCAGAACAACTGGCAAAAGTAATCGGTTTGAAGGATCTCGAGTTAAAATACGGAGGTAATCTGAACGAGACAGAAGCCCAGGATTGGGCCAACTCCAAAATGATGTTTCAGCAAATGGCAAAGGTTCGCGGGCGTGTTCGGTTCCAGGGAATTGATAAAGTAAACCCTGGAACAGTATTGAAGCTGGAAGGCATCAGTGATCGTTTCAATGGAAACATTTTTGTGTCCGGTGTACAACACAACATTACCAGCGGACTTTGGACAGTTGATGCACAATTCGGGCTGGATCCGGTTTGGTTTTCGGAAACCTATGACATGACCGATATGCCTGCCTCAGGATTACTACCTGCCGTAAGAGGATTACAATATGGAGTTGTGTCACAATTAGAGGACGATCCGCTGGGAGAATGCCGCATTATGGTGAAACTACCGATCGTCAACAGCGATGAACAAGGTATCTGGTGTCGTGTTGCAACACTTGACGCCGGTGAAAACAGAGGATCTTTCTTTCTTCCTGAAATCGGGGACGAGGTATTGGTCGGATTCATCAACGAAGATCCAAACAATGCGGTGATCGTCGGGATGCTGAACAGTAGTGCCAAACCTGCCCCGCTGACAGCTGAAGATGCAAACAACATCAAAGGTTTTGTAACCCGCAGTGAAATGAAATTCCTGTTTGACGATGATAAAAAATCGGTTACAATCGAAACTCCGGCCGGTAAGAAAGTCATCATTGATGAAGATGCCGGGGAAATCACATTGCAAGATGAGAATTCCAACACGTTGAAAATGAATAAAGATGGCATTTCCATTGAAAGTGGAAAAGACCTGATTATGAAAGCAACAGGTGATGTGAAGATTGAAGGAATGAATATCGAAATCACCGGACAGGCTGAAGTAAAAGCCTCCGGAAGTGCGGGAACAGAAGTGAGTTCAAGTGCCACAACAACAATCAAAGGTTCAATCGTACAAATTAACTGATCATGGGACAGCCAGCAGCACGCGTAACGGACACACATGTTTGTCCTATGGTAACAGGAAACGTTCCGCATGTCGGAGGACCAATTCTTCCGGCGGGTGAACCAACAGTATTGATCGGTGGAATGCCGGCTGCCCGCATGGGAGACATGGCGGTTTGTTCCGGTCCTCCGGATACGATAACCGGCGGATCAGCAACTGTTTTGATCGGAGGAAAACCAGCCGCCAGAATGACAGACACAACCGCCCACGGCGGAACAATCGTTGCCGGTTTGGCAACAGTATTAATCGGATAATAATTAACAACATGGAAATAAACGAATCATTCTTAGGAACAGGCTGGAGCTTCCCTCCCAGCTTTGACAAAACATCCCGTTTTGTCCGGATGAGTTCGGACGAAAAGGATATCATGGAAAGTTTGCAGGTACTGTTATCGACCAGACCAGGTGAACGTATCATGCTGCCAGGTTACGGCTGTTCTTTGGAAACACTGCTTTTCGAATCGATCAATCTGACATTGACCACACAGATCACGGAAATAATCCGCACTTCAATTCTTTATTACGAACCAAGAATTGACCTGGAAAACGTAACCCTGGACGAACAGTATATCCTGGACGGCCGCATTGATATCACCCTAGATTACCGCATTCGCACTACAAACTCCAGACAAAACATGGTCTACCCATTCTACCGCAACGAAGGAAACGATATTTCATACACTAAAACCGGAATCATATGAGCAATTGTAACGACATAGCTGAAGTTCTCAAAAGGAACGGACTCGATCAATCAATGCGTTACGACCGTTCTCTTGACCCCGAAAACCTCAAATTGATGGGATTCGGGCTGGAAGACTGGATGAAATTCGCATACAACTTCGCCAAAGAAGTTAACTACTTCAATGAAGCAAATGATATCAATCCGGATGGTAACTGGCAGGATTTCTTCCTGGATTCAACGGAACTTAAAACGCTGCTTGACGGTCTGGAAGACGATAATAAGCTTACGCCCCACCTGACGCTTTTCATGTGCTTTCTCACATTGATTTCTCAGTCTACAAAGCGATTAAACGGTTTTACGAAACGACATCTTGATTTCTATTATTCGGAAGTCCTGCATTTGAATCATCTGAAAGAAGCCCCCGACAGCGTAAATCTTATTTTCGAACTGGCACGTGCTTTTTCACAGGAAAAAATTGTCGCAGGAACGGAGCTTGACGGAGATAAAGATTCTACTGACAATACTCGTGTTTACGAGCTGGAAGAGGAAATGGTTCTGAACCAGGCTAAAGTAGGCAGTGTAAAAACAGTGTACAATGCTCCTGATTCGCCCGTAAATGACAGCTACGCATTAAAAGCAGCAAACGAAGCTTCTACTTATGATGGTGCCGGAGCAAAATTTCCGCATGATGATACCAGCTGGTATCCGTTCGGTTATGCCGGAACACCGGATTCAAGACCGGAACAGGCGGATGCACGGGTTGGTTTTGCTGTTTCATCTCATATATTGGCGTTATCGGAAGGAAGACGCCAGATTGTAGTTCAGTCATTGTTTTCCGGTACGCCACTGCAGTTAACTGAAGCAACTGATCCGTCATTCATTTCAATTTATTACACCGGAGCGAAAGGTTGGGTGGGTCCGATTTCGATTTCTGCAAGTACAATTACTATCAATGAAAACAATGGCGCACCGCAAAATTACACTACCGGATTGAACGGACAATGGTTAACTATTTGTCTTGATTTACAAGCGGAAGAAGAAGCGGCAGTTAACTACAACCAGGCTATTCACGGAGGGAATTACAACACAGACAATCCTGTTTTCCGCTTTGAAGTAGCAACGAATGAATTCGGCGGGTATGACTTATACCGTTTTCTTTCGGAACCAATTTCAAAGATCAGATTAAAGGTGAATGTGATTGGTATGCGGGCTTTAACCATCGAAAGTGATACAGGAAATTTGAACGTAAAAAAACCCTTCTATGCCTTTACGACGAATCCGGTAAAAGGATCTGCTTTTTCAGTCTTTCACCCGGAAGTATTCAGTAAAAAATGGAGACATATCGGTGTAAATATTCACTGGAAAAATACACCGGACGACTTCAGAACGTATTACGAAGGCTATGACAAATCCTTTTTAGGCACAGTAACCCAGGAAGCTTTCAACGGAATAATTCCTGTACCCAGAACAACTTCAAATGCACGGACAGTTGGCGGTGTAACCGGAACAGCTCAACAGGCACAAATGTATATCAGGTTTCAGGATTACTACACGAATATTGTCGGGGGAAATAACTATTTCAAAGCAAGTTCCTGGATCTATTCCAACGGAGACTGGAACGGTCCGATACAAAACACCATTCAATTGTTCGTACCTAACGGAAGCGAACCCACCGAATTTGAAACCACTTTCGGAGTTTCCAACAACCATTTTGCGGTCAATACTTCAGGGCCTGTCCGGCTAACACTCAATCAATCTTTTTTGCAGGAAATCTATCCGCGGATCTATTCCCTGGCCATGATGAGTACCAATCCAAATGTGCCAATTCCGAATCAACCTTACATTCCGTTTGCAGATGCTATTTCACTGAACTATTCAGCTGTAGATGAGTTGAATCTGTTTCCGGAGAATGAGCAGGTATTTACCGACCGTACGGTTCAGCTTTTTCACCTCCATCCTTTTGGTGAAGCTGAAGAAAATGCTTTTTTGAAAACATCTTTTGATGGAAAAAGTCCTGAATGTACTTTGACACCGATCTATTGTAAAGGAGGTGATTTATTTATCGGATTGGAGAACGCAGCAACACTGCAACAGGTTTCACTCCTTGTTCAGGTATTGGAAGGCTCTGAAAACCCACTTGCAGATTCGTTTAACGGAAATCAGAAAGTGCATTGGTCGATTCTCTGCAACAACAATTGGAAAAATCTCGATTCGACTCTCATGCTGATCAATGAAACGGATAACTTTCTGAAATCAGGCCTGGTGAAATTCAAGATTCCGGCTGAAGCGAATTCAACTAATACGCTGCTTCCTCCGGGCATGTTCTGGATCCGTGCAAAAATGTACAAAACCTATGATGCAGTATGTCGCGTACTCGGAATATTCGGCCAGGCAGCCACTGCTATTTTTGATGACAGAGGAAATGACCTCCTGCATCTTGAAAAGGGACTTCCGGCAGGCACAATCAGTAAGCTGGTATCGCGTCTTGCAACTGTTAAATCGGTTTCTCAACCTTACAATTCTTTTGGGGGACGAGCTGCTGAAAACGACACGCAGTATTACAAACGCATCAGTGAGCGATTGAGACATAAAAACCGGGCAATCAATTTATGGGATTACGAGCATCTTATTCTTCAGAATTTCCCGGAAATCTATAAAGTAAAATGCCTGACTCATACCTGTGATTGCTCTTTCCAATCACCCGGAAATGTGACACTGGTTGTTATTCCTGATACACTTCAACGAAATGTATTTGACCGTTATCAGCCAAGGGTCAGCAAAGCCACTCTGAACCGTGTCGAAACCTTTATTTCGGAATTGAATTCACTGCATGTCAAAACGCACGTAATCAACCCCGATTATGAAGAAGTCAAAGTATCGCTGAAAGTACGTTTCTATCCGCAATTTGACGAATCCTTGTATATCGATCAGCTCAATGAAGACATTACACGATTTCTGTCGCCCTGGGCTTTTGCCGAACGCGAAATGATCAACTTCGGAGGAAAATTACACCTCAGCGTACTGATAGATTATGTAGAAGAACTTCCTTATGTGGATTACCTGCAGGATGTGAAACTTTACCAGAAAGGAGCTGCTTCCAGCGTTGCGGAACCTTCTTCTCCAAAAGCAATCCTGGTATCTGCCAAACGACACGAAATTTCGACCGCAATATACTCATGTTCCACTCCTAACACAGAAACTGAACAATGCCAACTTTAAAAAACAGTATCACCATTTCACGGGACACTTCCACGGAAAACGATCTCGACTTTGAATACCTGCGACGCATCGGGATACAACACATTGCGTCGATGGGAGGCGGGCTCTGGACGGATTACAACGAGCACGACCCTGGAATCACCATTCTCGAAATGCTCAGCTATGCGATCACCGACCTGGGCAACCGGATTAATATTTCCATGCCGGATCTTCTGACCGGACCCACCGGAAGTACTCCTATATCCAGGCAATTTTATACTGCCGGGCAAATCATGCCAAACCGGGCGCTTACAGCTTTGGACTACCGCAAATTATTCATCGATATGGACGGTGTTCGCAATTGCTGGATCATGCCGCACGAGGTCAAAGTTTATGCCGATTGCAAGGAAGGATTATTGTCTTACAGTCCGGATATGTTTCCGAATTTATTACCGGAAGACCGGGCTGAATTTAACCTGAAAGGGCTGAATCGCATCCTGGTAGATTTCGATGTGGATCAAAACGATCCACAACGTCAACAGAAGATCAATGCCATTAAATCCCTCATCCGGAGTAAGTACCACGCAAACCGCAACTTATGCGAAGATTTGGTTAAGATTGATGAAATTGAAGAGCAATCCATCTCTGTTTGTGCACAGATCGGTTTAGAAAATGAGGCGGATGAAGAAGAAGTAAACGCCCGAATCTGGTTTGCTATCCAAAGCTACTTTTCACCCGGTGTTCATTTCTATTCATTGAAACAAATGCTTGCAAGAGGTTACCGGATGGACGAAATTTTTGAAGGTCCTCTTCTTGAAAGCGGTTTCATTGATACCACGGAACTGAAACAGGCTTCGCTTCGAAAAGAAGTGCGCTTATCCGATATCATCAATATCATCATGGATATTCCGGGTGTGAAGCAAATTACGGATATTTCTATCGGCAACTGTTCCGGAACAAATGATCCGAATACCTGGCTGATCTGCATCGACCCATACAAACGACCTGTACTTTGCACGAACAGTGTATTCAATTACCGCAAGGACAATCTACCTGTAAGTGTCAATGAAAAACGTTCTGAAGAGATTTTCAAGCAATTAAAAGCGGAAGAAGATGCCTACGATGATCAGGCAGCGATCAATCGTTTTCCTGAGATTCCTTCCGGAGAGTTTCTTGACACGGGCTGGTATACAACAATTCAAAACGATTTTCCGGATACTTATGGTATCGGGCAGGAAGGGCTGGCATCTTCTGTCGAAACAGCACGTAAGTCAAAAGCAAAACAATTGAAAGCTTATTTGCTGTTTTTTGACCAGGTTCTTGCTTCCTATTTTGCTCACCTGGAAAACGCAAAAGACCTTTTGTCTGTTGATTCGCAAGTTTCTAATACATACTTTACACAAGCTGTATCCGATATCAGCGGTTTCACCGAGTTGGTGAATAACTATCCTCAAAACGATAACACCTTACTCTCCGAACAATTATTTGACGGATTGACAGATGATGTTGCACGCAGAAATGAACTGCTTGATCATTTATTGTCTCGTTTCGCAGAGAATTTCAGTACATATGCTTTTGTCATGAAAGAGCTCTACGGATCTTTTACCAGTGAAATGGTATTGAAATCCAAAGAAATCTTCTTGCGTGAATACGTGACTCTGAGTAGTGAACGCGGACTTGGATTCAATTACTATCATCAACCGGCTTCCGAATTATGGGACACCGGAAATGTATCAGGAGTAGAAAAACGCGTGGCAAGACTTTCAGGAATGAAAAACTATTTCCGTCGCAATCTTTCGGATTCTTTCATTGAAGTTTACGAGCAAAGTCCGGGAGTTTTCAAATGGCGGATCCGCAATGGTGCAGGAACTGTTATCCTTTCAGCGGAGAACAGTTATACAAGCCCTAAAAAAGCAATCAATAATTTGTATTTCGCCGTGCTTCAACTGATCGAAAGCAGCGAAGAAAAGATTGAAGATGCTTTCGATACCGGAGTTATTCCGGACCAGGTCATTGATAATATCCAGGTAAAGGTATCGGGAGGCGGTAATTTCTACTTTGCAGTTGTCAATCCGGATCTTCCGGATACCGATCCTGCTTATGTCGTTGCAAAACAGCTGATCTATTTCCCAACAGCTTCGGACATGGAAACTTCCTTACTGGAAACCATTCAGTTTATGAAATACGATTTCACGGAAGAAGGAG
>NZ_JASLCN010000332.1 GCF_030151805.1 Fluviicola sp. | reverse complement strand
TTTCTCATGCCAATCAAGGGTGGGAAAGATTTACGGATGAAGTGATTCAAACCATCAATTATGAATTGGAAGGTGTGATTTTTGTTTTGTGGGGTTCTCCCGCTCAGGCAAAAGCTTCGCGGGTGGATACCAATAAGCATATTGTTTTAAGAGCACCTCATCCTTCTCCGCTTTCAGCTTATCGTGGTTTTTTTGGCAGTAAGCCTTTTTCGACTATTAATGGTATTTTGGAAAAGCAGGGAAAGCGTGTGATTCAATGGGTTTGAGGGGTGAGTTGAGGGGTTTCGCGCGCTCACATGAATATACTCTAAAAAAAGTTAATCACCCTTCTAGGGTTATAAACCCTAGAACAATTTTGGTGCTTTGAAACGGATGTTTTTTTGTTGGATTTCCCAATCCTTCCTTTTAATTTCATTCTAAAATCACATTCATGGAAGCAACATACATCTATCACATTCACAATTCTTCCGTTCAACCAGAATTGTTATTCAGACAATCGGAAGATTACACGCTGTTTCAAAAGAAAATTCAAAAATACCTGGAACCCATCGGACAATTGCATGCTTTAAAATTATCACCAACCGAATTTCACCTTGTAATTGAATTCAATGATCTCCGGATTTTAAAAAGCCAGGCAAGACAGCCTTTTCAATCAAATAAATTTCTAAGTCGAAGATTAGCCGATTTATTCAATAGCTATGCTCAATCCTACAATAAAAAACACCAGCGAAAAGGAGCACTTTTTCAAAAAAACTTCAAACGGTCAGAAATTACCGACCACGAGCATTTAGCTGAAGTAATAGAAGAAATTGCTTGTGAATAAACATGCTTGTTTCCCGATTGTCATTTCCGCATTGATGTTGGTCATACTTCAATCTTCAAAAGCTTACGCTTATCCATCGTCACTTCCGCTCTAACGTTTGTCGTCATTCAGTCTTCAAAAGCTTACGCTTACTCCCTCATCACTTCCGCTCTAACGTTTGTCGTGATTCAGTCTTCAAAAGCTTACGCTTTTTCTTCTTATTTTTGCACCGATGAATTTGCAAAATGATTTAATCTTACGCGCTGCAAAAGGCGAAGATATTGAGAGATACCCTGTTTGGTTAATGCGTCAGGCAGGTCGAATTTTACCTGAATACCGTGCTGTTCGTGAAAGCGTCAGCGGATTCAAAGAATTGGTTGAAAACCCGGCCTTGGCGGCGGAGGTAACTATTCAGCCCGTTGATATCCTGGATGTGGATGCAGCAATTATCTTTTCAGATATTTTAGTTGTTCCGGAAGCGATGAACATTCCGTACCAGATGATCGAAAAAAGAGGTCCCTGGTTTGAACACACTATTCGTTCGGAGGAAGAAGCAAAACGTCTTGAGTTTGATTTCGATGTGGAGGATCGCCTGGGTTATGTCCTGGAAGCGATCAAACTAACCGTAAAACAATTGAACGGGCGCGTTCCCGTTATCGGTTTTGCAGGTGCTCCGTGGACGATTTTGTGTTACATGGTAGAAGGTCACGGCTCCAAAACATTCAGCGAAGCACGAAAATTGTTGTATACAAATCCTGCTTTGGCACATAGATTGCTACAGCACATCACAGATGTTACCATTGCGTATTTAAAAGCGCAGGTTAAAGCCGGAGCAAGTATGATACAAGTTTTCGATTCATGGGCAGGAATTTTAGGAACGGAGCAGTACGCGACTTTTTCGATTCCTTATTTGTCTCAAATTGCATCTGCAATTGAAGATGTTCCTGTGACTTTGTTCTCGAAAGGTGCTATTACTTCGATTCCTGCTTTGGCAAAATTAGATTGTAACACGATTGGGCTCGACTGGAACATGGATATTCCGGCAATGAGGTCTTTGATAGGAGATTCACGAACGCTTCAAGGTAATTTGGACCCTTGTGCATTATACGGTTCTCACCAAAGTATTGAAACAGAAACAATAAAAATGTTAAATTCGTTCGGCAATAATCAAAGACATATTGTTAACTTAGGCCACGGTGTTTATCCGGATGTCGACCCAGAAAAGGTTAAAACATTCATTAAAACTGTAAAATCTTATGAAACCAAATAGTATGAAGCTAAGACAACTTGTTGCATTAAGCGCTTTAATCGGCTTGCCTTTTATTGCTGGTGCACAAAAGGGAGAAAACCTTGTAGACAACGGAGGATTTGAGTCCAATGCAGGGAAACCTAAAAAACTGGGACAGATTGATTTGGCTGTAGGCTGGAAATCTCCGACAGGTGCCAGAGCAGATTATTTCTTGAGTGATTCAAAAGTTCCCGAAAATGGTGCTCCCGAAAATGCTTTCGGAAAAGAAGCGCCGAAAGAAGGTGAAAACTATGCCGGAATTGTAGCTTTTTCATATGGAAACAAGATGCCGAGAACATACATTATGACTAAATTAAAAACACCTTTGAAAAAAGATGTTACTTATTGTATTTCGTTCTACGTTTCTATGTCTGAAGCTTCTAAATATGCTTGCAACCAAATCGGAGCAAACATTTCGAAGAAAGAATTCGGTACGGATCAAAAAGTTCACCTGATTGATCAGACTCAAATTTTGCACCCGGATAACAAGGTATTCAATGCTTCTTACGGTTGGGAAAAAGTATGTGCTTCATACAAAGCCGAAGGTGGTGAAAAGTTTTTAACGATTGGAAACTTCACGAAAGATGAAGATACCAAGTACGAGACAAACAAAAAACCGAAAGATTCAAAAATCACGCAAATTGTCGGAGCTTACTATTACATTGATGATGTAGCAGTGATCATGTTGGATAAAGACGAAGAATGTCAGTGTTACTCGGACGATAAAGACAAAAATGAGTTGTCTACAACGGTTTACATGAAACAAGTTGCTGATAATGACAAAATGTCTACCAAAGAGCGTATCGAGAAACAAGAAATTTATTTCGGATTCGGAAAAACATTCTTAACGCCTCAGGCAAAAGCAGCTTTGGATATCGTTGCGAAAG
>NZ_JASLCN010000328.1 GCF_030151805.1 Fluviicola sp. | reverse complement strand
TGCAATTCAAGGAATGATTGAATCAGAAAGAGATTCTGTAGATTGCCAGGAACTTCTAAATCGAATCCACCAACAAACTCGTAAATTGAAACACTAACTTCTTAGCTGGCCAAGTATATGGTCAAGCTGAGAGAATACGAAAAAGAATAAGATTCACTCAGAAATATGAAATTTTCCAGTTAGTCTGTCCATTTTTAGAGTAGCTTCCAAATTAGTTGCAATTACACTTTCTTTCAAATCAAATAACTCATTACTGGCTTCGATGATGTGCTTAATGCTTTTTATTCCTTCAGAATTTCCAACAAAGGAATAAACATAAGAGTCATCGTATTTGTCATCAATCTTTTGACACTTTGAAATGATTTTGTTATACAACTCATCAACTTCCTCATTTGTTAGCTTCACAGAAGCTACAGATGCTTTATTATTATGAGCATAAAACTTGTCTCTTATTCGTTTGATTTTTGGCCTGTAAGAATCTAGTAATTCTAGAATATCTTCTTCTGAAAGAAAATTTCTTAGAGTGGGAGTTCCATCCTCCAAAACAAAGCCAACTTTTATGAAAAAAGCAGCAATTGCATTATTCCTGGATAAGAAGAAGAAGCTTTTGATATGCTTTGCTAAATCTTTGTCGAAATCTGAATATTCCTTAATCTGATTATAGAGAATTACAAGTTCTAAAATTTCACCTCTAAATATTTGCCAATCCTCTTTTTCGTATTCTTTCTTTGCCATGTTCGAATCTCGCAAAAAATTCCTTATCTTAATCCACCCATCAAAGAAATTTAAGGTCTTGGTTGGTTGAGTTGTTTGGAATCTTGGCCCTTGCATACGGTCGTCTTGGTACTTCTGTCAGAATTAATTTTAAATCCGTTTAAACACTTAAGTATGAAAGAAGTCCTTTACAAAGTTGTTTACCACGTAATGCTGTCAGGCATTTTTAAATTAAGTGTTGAATTGCTAATTTCTCTATCTGGACAGGCCATCCCTTCCGACAGGTGCCTATGAGAACGTAAAGCGCAAGGGACACCAAACAAATCTTCTGGCTAGGGGAAGCAAGGTTCGATTCCTTGGCCTGTCGCTATAAAAACAATTGAGCTGCCTCATAAGAAGCAGCTCAATTTGTATTCTTGAAATATAAATTTTATGTTGGGTGCGCATTCTGATTAATCCCCGATACATCGCGTCCCTTCTTTTATGTTCAAAAATTCGTTTCTTATTTTTGCTCAGTTTTCTTCTGGCAGCAAGAACCTCCTGATTTCTCAGCAGAGCAAGTAGCGCCTTTTTTACCTTTCTTTTTCTTGCCTTTTTTATCGTCATGCTTAACGATAGAAACTGCAGTACTATTATTTGAAGCTGCATAAGCTGTAGCGCTTACGGAACCTACGAACATCAATAAAGTTAGTGCAACAAATGCTTTTTTCATGATTCAATGTTTTAATTTCAATAAAAATACAACTAATATTTAGAATGAACCAAGCTTCGTTAGCTTAGCCTTCACATCTTGATCAATTTTAACATCTAATTTCGTGCCAAGAGGTAAAAAGACATCCACGCGCGAACCGAACTTGATAAATCCGAATTCCTGGCCGGTTTCTGCTGTTTGCCCTTCTTTTGCATAATAACAAATACGTCTTGCTACAGCTCCCGCGATCTGGCGGAACAATACTTCCTGACCGGAAGAGTGCTGAACGACAACCGTACTTCTTTCATTGTCTGTAGAACTTTTTGGATGCCACGCAACCAAAAACAAGCCCTTGTGATATTTCACGTATTTCACCAATCCACTGATCGGGAAATAATTGGCGTGAACGTTTAACGGAGACATGAAGATCGAAACCTGGATGCGTCTGTCTTTGAAATATTCTGTTTCTTCTACTTCTTCTATCACAACCACTTTTCCGTCAGCCGGACATAAAATATCCGAGTCTGTGAAAGAAAAAGTGCGTTTCGGGATTCTAAAAAATTGTACGACCAAATAGAGCATCACTAAGGCTCCGGCAGACAGTAATAAAAATAACCAAAGCCAGTCAGTTTTTGTATAGAGCCAGTAATTTCCCCATTGTATCAATCCAAGAATAATGACTGCAATGATAATTGTAGTTGTTCCTTCTCTGTGAAGTGTCATGTTTTTTCGTTAACTAATGAGTATCAAAAGTACATATAAAACGGGAGCTACGAAAAGCATCGCGTCAATTCTGTCCAGAATTCCACCGTGTCCGGGAAGAATATTTCCGGAATCTTTGATGTCGATGGAACGTTTTAATTTGCTTTCAAACAGGTCGCCCAAGGTTGCTAAAATACTTGCCAAAACAGAAACTCCGGTAATTGCAATTGCATTGATTGTCGTGAAATAACCGACAAAATACAGAATGGCAAGCATCACTACTGCTGCTCCGATCAATCCTCCGATGAAGCCTTCCCATGTTTTTTTAGGAGAAACACTTGGTAAAAGCGGTCTTTTTCCGAAAATGCGTCCGGAAACATACGCCAGTGTGTCATTCAGGTAAATCGGCAATAGTACAATTAACAGCATTTGCTTGTCGAAACTGTTTGTCAGCGTGTAGGCAATAGCCAGAACCCACATCGGTAAAACGGGGTAGAAGAAGTTGAATACAAACGGGTTTTTAAAGACGAAATCGATCTTTTCCTTTTTGAAGATCCAGTAAGACATCACCAAAATACTGATGATCAAAATGCCCCAAAGAACAAAAAGAGCAGGTGTTTCCACAAAATACTGCCAAACCGGGTTGAAGAGTAAGGGGAAAAAACCTCTGGCGGTTTCGATCAAAAGCGGCATGAAAAGCGCTGTGACCAATAACAGAGCCGGCAATTTCATTGTGTGTTTGAACGTACTTTTCTTGCTCATTTCGGCCAATTCATGGGTTCCCAGCATGGTGAATACATAAAACACCAGGTTCAGCAGGTTGGCATTGTGTCTCACATCGTAAACGAAAGGAGTGAAAACGACCATCAAAAATAAAGCCCCGAAAACGGAGCGTATCAATACATCTTTCATCGGAAAAAAATACTCCCGTCTCAGTTGAACCGAAACGGGAGCTCTTTAAAGTTTATTACTCTTCTGAATTCTTACTGTTATCTAACGGTTCAATCGTCGGATTGATCATACCTGAATCCGGGTTGTCGTCTTTTTGAGTTTCCTCTTCAGCTACGAAGTTGGTTGTTGAATCTTCACTCGGAGGAGTGTTGATTGCTACATTCACTTCTTCTTCCGAATTCCACAAACGTTTTCCGAAAATCTCTTCCAAATCTTCTTTGAAAATGACTTCTTTTTCCAACAATTTGTTTGCCAAAGCAGTCAATTTGTCTTTGTTCTCACCCAAAATTTTCAAAGCACGCTGGTATTGCGTTTCGATCAGTTTACTTGCCTCTTCGTCAATGATACGAGCTGTATCTTCAGAATAAGGTTTTGTAAAAGCATCTCTTCCCTGGGAATCGTAGTAAGAAATATTTCCGACACGTTCGTTCAAACCGTAAATGGAAACCATTGCATAAGCTTGTTTGGTTACTTTTTCCAAATCGCTCAAAGCTCCGGTTGAAATTTTTCCGAACATCAATTGCTCAGCAGCACGCCCGCCCAATGCAGAACACATGTCATCCAGGATTTGCTCCGTGGTTGTAATCTGGCGCTCTTCCGGAAGATACCATGCAGCTCCCAAAGAACGTCCGCGGGGAACGATTGTTACTTTTACCAATGGATGCGCGTGTTCCAATAACCAGGATGCAGTAGCATGACCTGCTTCATGGAATGCAATGGCACGTTTTTCTTCTTTGGTGATGATCTTGTTTTTCTTCTCCAAACCGCCGATAATACGGTCTACCGCATCTAAGAAATCTTGTTTCTCAACAAACTTTTTGTTTTTACGTGCAGCGATCAAAGCTGCTTCGTTACATAAGTTTGCAATATCAGCACCCGAGAATCCCGGAGTTTGTTTACTTAAGAAGTCAACATCCATGTTTTTATCCAGCTTCAATGGCTTTAAGTGAACCTGGAAGATTTCCTTACGCTCATTTAAATCCGGCATGTCAACATAAATCTGACGGTCAAAACGACCTGCACGCATCAATGCTGAATCCAGGACATCTGCACGGTTTGTAGCCGCAAGAATGATTACTCCGGAGTTTGTTCCGAAACCATCCATTTCAGTCAATAACTGGTTCAGGGTATTTTCACGTTCGTCGTTCGAGTTGAAACCATTGTTTTTACCTCTTGCACGGCCAATCGCATCAATTTCATCAATGAAAATGATTGCAGGTGCTTTTTCTTTTGCCTGGCGGAACAAGTCACGTACACGGGATGCTCCGACTCCTACGAACATTTCCACAAAATCCGATCCGGAAAGTGAAAAGAACGGAACCTTTGCTTCACCTGCCACAGCTTTCGCAAGTAAGGTTTTACCGGTTCCCGGAGGTCCTACCAACAAAGCTCCTTTCGGGATTTTTGCTCCCAGTTCGGTATAGCGTTGCGGTTGTTTCAGGAACTCAACGATTTCCTGAATTTCTTCCTTCGCACCTTCCAATCCTGCTACATCCTTGAAGGTAACATTGGTAGATTTTCCTTTTTCATAAACCTGTGCACGCGATTTTCCGATGTTGAAGATTTGTCCTCCGGCACCACCACCACCGCCTGACATGCGTCGCATAACGAATACCCAGATCAATACGATAATCAAAATCGGTAACAGGAATCCGATGATAGAACTGAAGTAATTCACTTCTTCAACAGGAGGAGCAGAAAGTGCCGGTTTTCCTTTGGCAGTCAAACGCTCGTTGATCTGATCCAGTTTTGTTTCAAAGTTTCCTGCATCCACAATGTCAATAGAGAAAGCGGGAGAACCTCTTTGAGAAATTGCATTGCGTTTTTTCTCCAAAGCTGCTTTGATATACTTGAATTCTCCTTTCGGATTTGCTTTCACGAATTTCTCACCGTTTTCATTCAGTTTGAAGTCAACACGGGATCGGTTTACGACTCTCACATCGGCGATCATACTTGAATCTGCCAACGAATAGAATGTATTGATGTTACGTAAAGGTGTGTCTGAAGAACCGTTGTAATATGCGGCAACAATAATTCCAAGTACGATCACGGCATAAATCCAGTAAATCGCATAAGGATTCCTTTTCGGTTTGTTTGAGTTGTTATTTTCAGCCATAAAATAGAGTTAATGCAAATTAGGAACATCAGTCCGAAGGGCATCGGACCATAAATCTTCTAATTCATAAAAATGACGTGCGTCTTTGTAAAAAATGTGAGCCACAACACTTACGTAATCCAGAAGAACCCATTCGGAAGAGTTTTTTCCTTCCTGGTGCCATGGTTTTTCCTGTAATTCCTTTCGGGTGTGGCGTGTAACTGTTGATGCGATACCATCTACCTGAACATTTGATTCTCCGGAGCAGATTACAAAAAAGTCAGTAACTGCATTTGAAATGTTTCGTAGGTCAAGTACAACGATGTCTTTCGCTTTGTTTTCTTGCATACCTTCAACGATCGCGTCGCAAAGTACTTTAGAATCTATGTCTTTTTTTAATTTATACATTCGTAATTTTGTAAGTACAAATCTAAGCATTTATTAGCTTGATTTGTGTGATTGTTAAATGCAAATACTTGTTAATAAAACATGATTGGTCAACAAATTATCCAATTGCATGAGGTTGACTCTACCAACAATTATGCTGCCAAGCTGCTTTCAGAGGGGAAATTGGCACATGGAACTGTAATTTTGGCAGAGCATCAAACCGCAGGAAGGGGTCAAAGAGGG
>NZ_JASLCN010000282.1 GCF_030151805.1 Fluviicola sp. | reverse complement strand
TCCACATCGTGTTTCCAGGTATCAAAAGTTCGCTGTATCTCTTTGTATTGATCTTCCATATCCATTTGATAGATGGTAGAAAGAAATGCCTTAAATGGCTTTGATTTGAATTTTTTCAGACGTTCACCACCAAACTGATCCACGTATCCGTCTGTGTAAAGATAAACACAATCGCCGTGCTGCAACTGGAATTCCTGCTGACTGAATGGTTTTGCATCAATGAACAGTCCAATCGGTTGTTTATTCGGTTTTAATTCGATGATTTCGCCGTTCCGGATAATTACACATTCGTTATTTGCTCCGGAGAATTTCAGGATGCCTGTTTGCGGGTCGATGGAACAAAGTGCGATGTCCATTCCGTCCTTTACATCCAGCTGGCCTTCGGATCTGAAAGCATCAATGACGATCTCTCTCAGTTTGTTCAGAATGTCGTTCGGTTCGGTCAACTTGAATTCATTGATCGCTCTTAGTAATCCGTTGTTGCCGACAATACTCACCAAAGCGCCCGGAACTCCGTGACCGGTACAGTCAACTGCGGAGAAAATCACTTTGCCCTGAACTTCCCGTGCCCAGTAGAAATCTCCCGAAACAATGTCTTTCGGACGATAGAATACAAAATGCTGTTTGAACAATTCGTTCAAACGGGAAGTGGTGGGAAGAATGGTGGATTGAATGCGTTTCGCATAATGAATACTGTCGAGAATATCCATTGTTTTTGCGGTAATTTCTTCTTTTTGAATCTCCAACTGGTGGTTTTGTTCTGCAATTTCTTTGGTTCTTTCCTGAACAGTCTCTTCCAGTTTTTGGTTCTGTCTTTTGACACGTTGCGTAGAAAGCTGAACGACAGCATAAATCAGGAAAATCAAGAGAATGATGTAGAAAATATATGCCCAAACAGTTCGGTACCAGGGTGGAAGAACGATAATTTCGTAAGTCAGCACTTCGCTTTCAATGCCGTAAGCAGATTTGGCTTTTACCTTAAAGGTGTAAGTTCCTTCCGGAATTTTTTCGAAGTTGGCGAAATTGAGCGGAGACCATTGCGACCATTGATCACTGAATCCTTCTAATTTATAACTGAATAAAGTAGGTCCGATACAGGAAAATGAATTGGCGTGAAAGATCAGTTTGAAGGAATTTTGGGCATAATCCAATCCTTCCTGCTTTTTACTTTTCGAAACGTCGTACAGAAATGTTTTTCCGTTTACTTCGAAGCGGTCAATCTGAACTTTGAATGAATTTCTGTTTTTCCGGATTGCGTCCAGGTTCAGAACAAACAAACCGTCGTTTGCGCCAATCCACACTTCATTGGTTAACGGATTTTTCTCTACTGCGAAAACCAAACCGGCGTTTTTGAGTCCCGCCAAAGGCCAGGAAGTCCATTCCCACTGTTTTCCTTTTTTTTGAAACCAACCGAATATGTTCTCAAACTTCCCGTCTTTTTTGTCCTGGTAGATTACGACCCAAAGTTGTTCATCATTGACATTGATGATCCGGTGAATGGTGTTTTTATAGTTTTTGATCTTCAGAACTTTTGACGGTTCGAAAGGAATAATTTTATTCAGTGATTTGTCAAAGACAAACATTCCATTTGCAGTCCCTACAAAGATTTCGCCTTTAAATCCTTCCACGTAGAAGTTGTTATTCTGGTCTTCTTTGCTGAGACTCGGAATCGTGACAATTCTGAATTTCTTTGTTTTCAGATCGTACACTCCAATTCCTTTGGAACGGATACTGAAAAAAATCTTGTTCTGCAGACAGGTGAGACTCACTGTTTCTCCACCGGCATCTCCAACGAGTTCTTCGTATTCCCATTTTCCGTCCGGAAGCAGCTTTAGTTTTGCCAGACCGGCTTCAAGTGTCAGATAGATGGAATTCGGATCTTCGGGATTTTTCTCAAATGCAATGGCATATTGGTAGGATGCTGAAATTTCTTTTTTCGTTTGTGTATTCAGGTCGTAAACTCCATTGTAACCGATAATCATGGATTTGTTTCCAGCACGCGTTTTGATCGTCTCAATGTCAAAAATAATTTCATTGAGTGTTCCGAAAGCAAGCATTTTATTGCCGGAATCTGATTTTTGCGGAGTAAGAATTCCGTTGTGAGTTCCAATCAGCGGAATGCCGGAATTGAAATCAATGGTTTCGATCTGAGAGTTTACACCTTCGTTTTTGTGAAAGTAGGAGAGAGGTGAGCCGGTTTCAATAAACTGAATTCCATTTCCCAGGCATAACCAAAGGTTGAAATCCGTATCGAAAAAGGACTGATTAATCGTCAGATTCGCCAAATCATCATCCAGGTTGTATTCACGGATAATTTTCCCGGAAACATCACCGATTACCAAACCATTATTCTCTGTACTCACCAGTAAATAATCGCCTGATTTCGTGACACTGTTTACAAAGTACTTACTCAAACAAGGGAATTTCAATCGCGAAACGGAATCCCATTGCTGTACTCCGGAATTATTCTTTACACTGAATATTTTGCTTTTCGCATCAACAATGTACCAGATATTGTCTATTTGAAAACTTCCGCGAATATTTTTAATGTGAACGGATTGCGGCAGGTGAAGTTCTTTCAGTTTTGCATTGACAATGTCGTAATACAAGTAGTTTTCTTTCCGGGTCTTGAATTCTGCTTTTGATTGAAACGTTAATAGAAAACCATTCAGTATGCGGCAGGAAGTTTTGCATTCCAATTCCTGGAAAGCCGGTGGAACTTCCAATCTGACAGCTTTGTTGTTTTTCAGGATATAAAGTCCTTTTTCGGCAACAAATAAAATGGAATTATCTCCCAATTCGAAAATATTCCAAACCTGTCCGATATCGTTTTTGAGTCCGCCGCAAAAGATGGGAAAGTAAACCAATTCGCCTTTGCTGGAATAATCCAGGTATCCGAAATTATTGTCGCGGCCAACGTACACGCGGTCGTCTGAAGCTAAATACAATTTTGAAACATATGTTTCCGCACAGCTTTCGAGAATGGTCTTTTTTGTTTTCTCGGTATCGGTTTTAATTTTCGACCATTCAATTCCGTTGAAAGAAAGGATGTCTTGCCTGTTTCCGAAAAGTACATTTCCGTTTGCAGCCTGCAGACCTGTCCAGATCTGGCCGGCGCTTCCGTATTCGTTGATGGAAAAATGTTTGGTATTAATTCGTCCCTGTAAAGTAATGTTTTGAGCGGTGGAAAGTCCCGCAAAATGAACAGTAAATAGGATTACTAAAAATACCAGTTTGTTTTTCAACATTTCTTTCCGTTATACGACACGAATATATAA
>NZ_JASLCN010000249.1 GCF_030151805.1 Fluviicola sp. | reverse complement strand
GTAGAATTCACGGTAACTGCGGTCGTCCATTCCGCGAACATGCATATAACCCAATTTTCCACCGGAGAGTTTTTCGGTCATAGCCTGCATGCGTTTCACCCAGCGCTGGTAAAGCAACTCGTTTTGTACTCCTGCTGAAATCGGTTTAATGATTTCTTCCCAGCGTTTTCCACTTGCCGGATCGTAAATAGAAAGTAATACCGGTTTCCCGACTTTGCGGTTTAACAAGGAATAATAGTTCAATTCCGGTTTGATTTCGACACCGTCAATTTTTTCAATGATCGCACCCGCCTTGATTTTTGTTTCGGAACTTACCAGCGGACCTTTATCCAGGATCTCCGCAATTTTAAGCCCGGTTCCTGTAAAACTTTCATCCAGAATAACGCCCAATTGAGCGGTTTCGTCCCCATTTTCTTTTCTTGCATAGAAACGGCAACCGGTGTGGGAAGCATTCAGTTCACCCAATAATTCGCTGCACATTTCAGCAAAATCATAGTTATTATTGATGTGAGGAAGGAATTTTGCATAGGTCGTTTTGTAATAATCCCAATCGGTTCCCTGCAAATCAACTACGTAGAATTTCGCCTTGACCTGGCGCCACATGTGTTCGAACAAATAAGCGCGTTCTGCATATCCGTCTTGCGTTCGTTCCGCTCTGAAAGGAATGTCCTTTTGTTCCCCTTTTTCAAGATCCAAACGCGTTAATCTTCCATTGACGATTGCGTAGATATTCTTACCGTCTTTATCCATTGAGGCACTCCAAACACCATTTGCTTTCAAAGGAATCAGCATCTTGGTTTCGTGTTCTTTAAAATCACGAACGTATAAATTCACACCGTCTTCATTCGGAGTCAGGTAATACAATTTTTCACCTTTCGGATCCATGAAAGCGTCATTCAGGAAAGAAGAATTTTCAGTCAAACGAACCTGGCGGTCAGCCAATCCGGTCAAATCAATTTTTAACGGTTCTGTTTTCTTCGTTGTATCTGCTTTTTCCGTTTTTCCTTTTTTAGCAGGTGTTTCCGTTTCCTTCGGTTTTTCCTTGTCCGTTTTCTCTTTTTGTTCCTTCCAAAGTTCGTAATCCGCCTTTTTCATTTTAAACAGATCAAAAGCATTCTGATCCAGGAAAAGACCATATGCATCCTGCTGAGAACCATGACTTGCCACATTTTTCATTCCGTCTCTGTCTGAGAACCAAAGGATCATTTTTCCGTTCATCTGGAATTTCGGACCACCGTTCGAGAAACCGTTTTCTGTCAGTTGAAGCATAGGACTTTTCCCGGTTACATCCACCAAACCGATTTGATCGTGCCAGTTTCCGTCCACCAGGAAAGAGACCAGGATGTATTTGCTGTCCGGAGACCAGTTGAATGTTTGATCTCCGTCACTGTATGAATAGTTTTTGGTAGCAGGCAGCACATTGCGGATTTTTTTGCTTGCGATATTGTAAACACTTACACCCGTTCTGTTTTCCAAAAACGCGATTTCTTTCCCATCCGGAGAAAACTGCGGCTGGAATGATTCGTTTTCTGTTACGATCAGCGGTTCTTCCTTCAAAAGAGTAGAAGCGTAGAAATGGCTTTCTTCTTTTCGGATCAACGTCGTTTGGTAAACGCCCCAAATGTTCTTTCTTTCGGAAGCATACAAAACAGCTTTTCCGTCCGGTGAAAAACTCACGTTGCGTTCTTCTTCCGGCGTATTGGTAATTTGCTTGGTAACGCCGTTTTCCAGTGAAACTGCAAACACATCCCCGTGATTGATGAATGCAACCTCTTTCCCGCTCGGAGACACCGAAATCTCAGAAGCATTTCCTGTTTCGGTTACATTTTTGATATCTGCATTGCGGTCTTCGCTGTTGATCTCAATACGCACTTTTTGCGGAGCTCCTCCTTCTTTCTGCGTATAAATTTCACCGTCATATCCATAACAAAGTGTATTGTCGTTTGAAATAGAAAGGAAGCGAACCGGGTTTTTATCGAATTTGGAAATCTGTGTGCTTGAATTCGGGCTGTTCGGGTCCATTTTCCAAACATTGTATGATCCGCTTTTTTCGCTTAAGTAAAAGAGTGCAGATTCATCACCGTTCCAAACAGGGTTGCGGTCTTCACCGGCAAAATCAGTCAATTGTGTAAACTTGTCGCCACTTTTTTCATACATCCACACATCGCGTGCAACGGATGATTGGTGGTGTTTTCTCCACGGATCTTCGTAACCTTTTTTATCGTGGAAAACCATTTTTGTTCCGGCTTTGTTCCACTTGATATTTTCAGCGGTAATAGATAATTCCTGTTTTTCGCGACCTCCGTCAATTCCTACGGAATACACTTCACCCAAAGCTCCGTATGGAAACTGCGACATAGCAGCGTTATCCAAACGAGAAGCAGTGAAGATGATTCGTTTACCATCGGCAGAAAGGCATTGCGGAAAATCACCGCTTGAGTTAAGAGTCAGTCGTTTGGTATTTCCTCCCTGAAGCGGAATGGAAAACACATCAAAATTTCCGTAGCGATCCGAAGCAAAATAGAGCGTTTTTCCATCCGGTGAAAACACCGGCATGAAATCATACGCATCACTCAGCGTGACCGGAGTTGCGGTTCCTCCGCTTGCGGCAACCTGGTATAAATCACCTTTATATTCAAATACAATCGTTTTCCCGTCAGGAGAAATAACCGGGTATCTCATCCAAAGCGGAGCATTTGATCCATCTTCAGGAGCAGCGGGCATTCGGAGGCTCATCACCATCGCGCCAATCATTGTCCAGGCAAATAGTTTCTTCATACATTGATTTTAGAATTTTAAAAATAGCGAAATATTACAGAGTGTGCTTCCTTCTTGTGAAGGACGGAAGAAAAAGGGGATAAACAAGCAATACAATCAATGAAATCAACCATTTGGTTAATTTTTTTTAAATTATTTACAACCCCGCGAAAAGGGTTGTATCTTTAATAAAAACAGATACTTATGAGAAAAATTACTCAACTATTCATGATGTGTTTGGCTCCGATCGCTTTTGGCCAAACAAACCATCAGATTAATGCCCAATCGATGTCCTGGTCTCCCAATGATATTACCATTGATATGGGGGATTCCGTAACATGGGTCAACAATAATAACGGAACACACAATGTAAACGGAACAACGGCAACTTATCCCGCGAATCCGGAGTCGTTTTCGATGTTGACAACCGGTTCAAACTGGACCTTCGGAAAACGCTTCAATGTTCCGGGAATTTACATGTATCGCTGCGATGTTCACTCAACAATGATGACCGGAAAAGTGACCGTGATAGATCCGAGTTTAGGTTTGGCAACGAATCAAACTTCGGGATTTGTTTTCGGACCGAATCCGGCGGAAGATATGATTACTATTCAGGCGAACACAGCAGATTTTAAAGTAACTGTATACGATATGCTGGGACATCAGGTTCTGTCGCAACACATGGTAGATCAAAACCAACTGAATGTTTCAGCATTGAATAAAGGAATGTATTTGATAGAAATTAATGTGGAAGGAAAACTAATTCAGCAGAGATTGATGAAAAATTGAAATGAAATTAGTTTTGGAAGCCCACCGGTCAACAGATTGGTGGGTTTTTTGTTTGTTAGAGGATTTAAGAAGTAATTTCTCAATTCTCTTACAAAACCTAAACACATTACCTCATCCCCATTCACGATTGTCTGGTACCAACTGCCCGTCGTCAATCAAATGCTAATCACATTTCCCTTCTTGCTGATTCCTCTAATTCGGCATTCATATCCCGATAGCTGTCGGGACGTAATTCATAATTTTGCAACAGATATAGCATAGATATAGCATAGATATAGCATAGATATAGCATAGATATAG
>NZ_JASLCN010000244.1 GCF_030151805.1 Fluviicola sp. | reverse complement strand
ACTAATTAGTATGTTTTTGATTTATTTTTGCATCGATAATTTAGTTTCGATGTATTCAACACTCATATTCCTTCATTCGTTGACCCGCTGGTTTGTGGTTTTAAGCCTTGTTTATGCCATCTATCTTGCCATTACCGGGTTGAAATCTCAAAGAAGTTTTTCAAAAACAGATAATGCCGTTAGGCATTGGACGGCAACAATTGCGCATATTCAACTGATTATCGGGATTCTGGTGTATACACAAAGTCCGGCTGTTCGTTATTTCTGGAAACACAGCAAAGAAGCACTGCAGAATTGGGATGTTACGTTTTATTCGCTGGTTCATGCGGTATTGATGCTTTCAGCAATTGTCGTGTTAACGATCGGTTCTGCAAAAGCCAAACGAATGAGTACGGACAGGGAGAAATTCAAAACAATCCTCGTTTGGTTCCTGATTGCATTCTTTCTCATTTTCATTGCCGTTCCCTGGCCATTTTCCCCGCTGTCAAACAGACCTTATTTCAGATAATATGCTTCAATTCATGCAATCAAAAATCGGGCGTCTGCGCCTCATCGGTTTCCTGGAAGGAATATCACTGCTGATTTTACTTTTTATAGCCATGCCTTTGAAGTATGCGTTCCATTTCCCCGATTTGGCGAAAGTAATGGGGACTGTTCATGGCGCGTTGTTCCTGCTTTTCATCTTCAATACGCTGAGTGTAGGAGTAGAATATCAGTGGAAATTTAAAACAACGACCTGGAAAGTGCTTCTGGCGTGTATGATTCCATTCGGGACATTTTATATTGACCGGAAAATTTTAAGCAGAATCGAATCTTCCAATACGAATTGATATGAAAACACTTGGAATTATTTTAGGTTCTTGTCTTCTGATTTATATCGTTTACAGAACGTACCGTTTTGTGAATCTGGACAAAGGATTGGCAGAGAAGATCAAAGCCGGAGCAGTTATCCTCGATGTACGTACAAAAAGTGAATATCAGACCGGGCACATCAAAGGTTCCGTCAATATTCCGCTAAGCCGCTTACATGCGGATTCGCTTCCTTTGGATAAAACAAAAACCTATATTACGATCTGTTCTCATGGTTTGAGAAGTGTAAGAGCGGTGAGTTTGTTAAAGGAAAAAGGGTATAAGCGCGTCTTCAATGGCGGTGCGATGGCGGATTTGCAAAGTGAAATTGAAACCAAAAAATGACATTTACTACTGATATTTCGTACTTTTCAACTTGAAAACAGACGCGTTATATGGATATTGAAACGATCAGGAATATTTGCACACATTTACCGCATGTTACGGAAGATATCAAATGGGAACACGATTTGGTGTTTTTGATCGGAGAGAAGATGTTTTGTGTTACCGGATTGGATGAAAATCCTGTTTCGGCATCTTTCAAGGCCAGCGACGAATTGTTTGAAGAACTCTCAAACCTTCCCGGATTTAAACCGGCTCCGTATTTAGCCAGATACAAATGGATTCTGGTTGAAGACATCAGCATTCTGAAAAAAGTGGAATTGGAGTCATATGTAAAACAATCCTATGAATTGGTAAAAGCAAAGCTTCCTGCTAAAATCCGGAAATCATTTGAGGATTAGTTCAATATTAAATAATGGATCTCCCAAGAATGCTGATATTTTATCACCTATATTTCCATTCATAGTTTAAATAATTGAGCTGTTACTGAATTTGTATAGAATCAACCTTTCGGTTACCCTTTAACCGGGGAAACAATTGTAAATTATGTTTTATCTTTAAAAGATAAAATACAAAACCATGATTCATAGAAGATTACTGATTGCAAGCGCAATTTTATTCAGCACTTTTTCCATTCATGCTCAAACACTCGTTTTTCAGGCGAAACCCATGGGAAGTAAAACCTGGGGCTATGTTGGAATCAAAGGTGAATTCATCATTCCTGCCGAATATGAAAAATGTTATGAATTCTCATCGAACGGATTAGCGATTATTTATGATGCCAAAATCAGACAGCATTATTTCATTAATCTGAAAAATGAAAAGCAGCAAACCGAACAGCCCGATTTTAAAATCAAAGACGGATTCGGTTTTAACGCGAGTACTTTCCACAACGATCTGCTGCTCGTAAAAGTAGGCGCGAAATGGGGATACATGAACGCTTCCGGGAAAATGGCAATTCCTGCAAATTACGACGATGGAAATGATTTCAACGGAGGTTTCGCCGCTGTGAAGAAAGGTTCACAATTTGTTATTCTGGATACCAAAGGAAAGGAAACGGAAATAAAGATTCCGGCTATGGACGTAAGGGATTTTTCGGAAGGATTGGCTCCGATCCGAACAATGGACAAGAAATTCGGGTTTGTGAATACGAAAGGAGAACTGGTTGTTCCGTCTCAATTTGAAAGTGTCGGATATTTTTCAGCCGGTTTGGCGTGGGCAAAAACCGCTGATAAAAAATTGGGTTATATTGATCAAACCGGAAAATGGATCATCGAACCGCAATTTGAAGCAGGGAAAGAGTTTGATGCCAAAAGCGGTCTGGCTCGTGTGAAACAGGGAGAAAAATGGACCTATGTCAACAAGAAAGGTGAGATCGTAAACATCAGCGATTCGGAATCTTTGGGCGATTTCTCTGAAGGTTTGGCGGAAGGCAAGAAAGGTGCTTTGAAAGGATTTTATGACAACAAAGGGCAGTGGATCATCAAACCGCAATTCGAAGATGTGCGTAGTTTTCAAAACGGTTATGCAGCAGCAAAATTGAATGGGAAATGGGGGCTGATTGATAAAACAGGGAAATGGATTGTGGAAGCAAAGTTTGATGCGATTAAAGATGTAACTTTGGTTAAGTGATTCAACGAACCTTGGAATATGTTTAAAACCCTAAAAACAACTTTAAGCTTAGCAATCGTTTTGTTTGTCAGTACCATGGCAAGCAGCCAGATGGACGATAAATTCTATTATCCGTCAAGTGAATGGAAAGAAATTGATTCGGTGAAAGTAACGACCTTCAAAGAGAAGGTTGACGATGATTTTGTGACAGCTTATTTATTGTCGAATGTAGAAAAACCGAAAGCAACTATTATTTATTTCCACGGAGCAGGCGGAAATGTTTCCAATTATGTTCAATTTGTACGACCGCTTTTGAAGGATGGTTTTCAACTGTTTATGGTCGATTTACGTGGTTACGGAAAGTCTTCCGGAAAACCGACACATCTCAATATTGCTGCAGACGGACAAAAGATGTTTGATCTGGCTCTGAAGCAAAAAGCGATCAAAAACACAACGATTCTTCTTTGTGGTGTTTCGATGGGAACGCAGATTGCAACACATTTGGCAGCAACGAATGAAAACCGGATCAGCGGATTAATTCTGGATGGAACCATTGCCTCGTTTACGGATATTGCTGTTGCTTCATCACCTCCGGAACAAGCGGAAACAATCCGAATGTTTATCACATCACCGTATTCGGCGAAGGAAGATATCCGCAAACTGACGAAAATTCCGGTTCTGTTTATTCATTCGAAAGAAGATTCCGGAGTTCCTTTTTCGCAGTACGAAATGGTGGCGGAAAATTGTACCACGAAACACGATGTACTTGTTTATACAGGAGAACACCTGGAAGGCCCGTTGGTGGATACGGAAAACTATCTGGCCATGATAAACAAGTTGTTAGGTCAGAAATAACTACCGGTTGAAACACTGAAATGATTATTTTGCGGAACGTTATGTTTTGAATTGTATTCTGAAGAATGAAGAAATTTTCCATCCTGATTTTACTCTTGATCTTTGGCGAAAGCAATTTGTTTTCCCAGGAAAATCCGCAATACTATCAAACGGCAAACCAGAGATACACGATTGAGCTTCATGAAGGAGGCTGTGTTCTCTATGAATTGACAGGATACGGAACACTCATCGCCGTGTATGATCTGAAACCTGAACGTAAGTTCCTGAATCCATCAGACAGTATCGGAATGCTGTTTTCCAATCAGTTTTTTGCCGTTTCATACGACTACAAATACTTTCGGGTACTCAAACTCAAACACGGGAAAGCGAAAGATCGGAATACATATGTTGCCAGGAGTTTAAAAGATCCCGGAAAAGTGTTTGAAGCCGTCAACCGGGAATATTGGTACACTGTGTATGAAAAAACCAGCGACGAATTAAAATACAATTTTCCGATGTTTTATGATTATCGTTATGATTCCAGGGCAAGGACATGGTCGGGATTGTCGTTCAAGCAAGTAAGTCCGGGAGAGTTTGAAATTCTGGCCAACGCGCGAAATCTTGAATTGAAGGACAGCTTGACGAAAACCAACCGGTATTGTCAGAGCTTATTGGATTCTGTTGAAATCAGGATGAAATCCATGAACCTGGAGGAGTGGCAATCGACTTATACCAAATTTCCATTGAACGACTACATGTATTCGGAATATGTTCAGGAAGCAATCAATGCAGTTGCCGAAGAAAGACCTGAGTTGTTTTTCGAATTGGCAGAAACTTTGCCAACCGAGAAAGAATACTTGTTTTCGAAAATCTATTCCAAAGAAGTGAACAAAGCGCTTAAAAATTACCAGACGAATGCTCCGGTTAAAAAGGAGTATTTTAGATATAAGCGCAGAACCAATTTTAAAACCGGACTGATTATGACCGGAATCACTATTCTGGAAGTCGGTATTGCTACCGGATTGATAAGTTTGATTTTTATATAAAGAAATATGAGTATTCT
>NZ_JASLCN010000240.1 GCF_030151805.1 Fluviicola sp. | reverse complement strand
CCTAATTCCTAATTCCTAATTCCTAATTCCTAATTCCTAATTCCTAATTAAAAATGTTTTCCATTCGTAATTCGGCATTCGTAATTACTCTGTCTCCTGTTTCGACAAGCTTTGATAGAAATACGCTCCAACCAGCAGCAATCCTCCGATTGCTATGAAAACGATCGTTTTGTAGATCGTACTTAACGTACTCAAATCGTAGAAAAACAGCTTCACGATTGTTCCTCCCAAAATAGCCATCGCGGTGATCCGCATAATTGCTTGTTTTTTCTTGATTCCGATCACAATCATCGTAATTGCAAAAGAAGCCCACAACAACGACAACAAAATCTTGTAACCCGCGCCAAAGCCAGAAACAAAAGACCATTGAACCAATTCGAGGGAAAGAACCCAGAGAATGAATAACAAACTCGTAACTTTTGTCCAGTTTTCCTGTCCTTGCTGCGTCCGAACAATTAACCATGAAACGAGAACCCCTGCAAACAATACGTAATGTGCCAGGTTAAACGAATTCCAATACGTTTCATTCGCTACGATCCGGTCAATATTCGAAATACTTGCTGTCATTCCCAAAAGTGCAATTCCAAGCAGGATATTTCCCAAAACAGCCAATCCGGCAGAGAAGTTTTCGTTTCTTCTCAAAACCCATTTGCGGAAAGCGATTGAAATTCCAACCGACACCGAAATCCAGGCGTATTGCCACAAGTACAGGGAATCGTTGAAGCAGCTCAGAGATTCAGCTCTCAAAATACTTTCTTTTACATCCGTACTATTATCTGCAAACTGAGTAGTCTCAACGTATTCAGCATTCAGATAAATTCCATAGAATCCCACAAAAAGGAGAAAAAACACCGTGAAAACACCTGCCGTTTTCCATGCAACGCTCTTGTAATATTCAACTTGATATTTCGAGAGCATAACAAACGTGATTCCCATTGCCAATACTGATAAGCCAATCGTAATAAACAATTCATTCTCATAGAATGGAAGTAATTCTTTGCTAAATGAACGGATCACCATTTCGATCAGTATCGAAAGCGAAGCCAAAGCGAGTAAAACAATCCCGATGACTTCTTCCAGGTTCCGTTCGATTTCTTTGGATAGCCAGAAGAGCAGCAAAACTCCCGTAATCATCACATAGATATAGGAATAATCGCCACAAAAAGAAGTCAGTAAATTCGATAAGCCAAACAAGGAAAGTGCCTGAAAAATGCGTTTAAAGTCCAGCCTGTTTTCGCGTTCGAAAAGCACTTTATTCAGGTAATAAACCCCTACTCCAATCACATTGTACAAAATCGTTTCCCAAATCGGGGATTTATCCAGAACGAAACCAATCGCTCCGAAATAGCAAATCCCGACCAGAACCAATTGAACCAGCTGGTGTCCGACCAACGTTTCTTTCTTCCAGTGATTTCTTCCTACGATCCCAAAAACGAACAAGGCGAAAAAAGCAAGCAGATAAGGCGCTGCAATAGACGGATCGGATGTTTTATAGTTGAAATCCGTATTGAACCAGAACAGGAAAATAAAACTGGTCCAGACAATAATCGGATATTGAATTGTGGGCCATTTCCGTGCTATCGAGATAAACAGCATGCCGATATTGATAATGAGCATGTAGAGCAAATAATACGAAATGTGTTTCGAGCCGTCAGAAACAAGCGGTGGAAGAATGTACGCTCCAAGCAAGCCCAGATGCGCAATAATTGCCATGTTATAATACATCGCCAGGAAAACCGCGATCAGAACCAGAACCAACAAACCGCCAAAGGCAACAGAAGTAGGAATCAGCTGATAAAAACTATATGCCGCGTAAGTCATAAAGTACGCAACTGCGATGGACCCGCTTGCCAGAACAGCACTGAAAGAGCGGTATTTTTCGCGAAAGTAAAAGGCGAAGAATCCTAAGACCAACGCAATCGCGAATCCTGAAAAGACACGTCCAACTTCTCCGATCAAATTATGATCAATCGCGTATTTCGCACCGATTCCGACACCGATCAACACAATCGCAATTCCGATCTTGCTCAAAAGCTGTTCACCGATGAATTGCTCCCAGGAAGTTTTTTCTTTATTGATAACAGGTGTTGCGGCAGGTTTAACAGATTCCTGAACAGGAACCACCACCTTCGGTTTTTCTTCCAAAACTGCAGCCGGTTCAATGGAAGTTATGTCTGCTTTTTCAACTCCGAATTGATCACGTAATAATTTGAATTCGGCATAATTTTCCTTGATGCGAAGCTTTAATTCTTCCTGTTCCTTCCAGAGATTTCGGTAGGCTTCTTCAAGGCGAATAATCTTATCCTTATCAGATTCCATAGTTTTCAGTTTCGATTGGTTTTGAAAGTGAAAGTAGGAATAAGATTTATCTGTGCTTGTTAAAAGTTGCAAAAATGATTACCATTCATTCTAAAATATATTGATATTCAGATAATTACTAATCAAATTCCGATAGCCATCGGGATACGAATTACTTGAATTTATTTTTTGAATTTTGAATTGACCTCAGTCTTTTCTCCGAACAAAATGTCCTTTTTTGAGCACATAGGTTATTTTGCCAATCTGTATGGTCGCCCCATCTTCAAAGGAATAAAAATCGCTGTAATCTTTACCTGCAAAACTGATTGATCCTTTTGTCTGGTAAGCCAAGTCGAGGTAATCTTCGTTTAAAACCGTTCCTCCGCATACCAGGACATGAACCGGAACCCCAATATGCTTCACCAGCGACATGTCTCTCGGCGACGCAAAATTGTCAGCAATCAGGATTAATTTCTTCGTTTTCGGGTAAATTTCCATCGCTTTTATCAAGGCTTCGATATTGTTTTCCGGCAAATCTCCGCCCATGCCTTTTTCCATTGTCGAAATCATGACTGATGAGATTGAATCCAGGCTGGTCGATTTACAAGCGTAAATTCCCCCGGTCTGCCCTACTTTCTTCGCCTTGTCTTTCTTATCGTCTCCATCATTGAAAAACACCAATTGCTGAGGCGTTTCCTGTTTATTTTTCAGCTGATTATTGATAAACTCAATGATTTGTGCATTGAACGGAGCCATACTTCCTGTTACGTCGCAAACCAAGGTTGTGTTTGCCCAATTCACTTTCTGTAGCGCATTCGAAACCTGGTTCGAAGAAGGCGCAGGTTTGATCGTATTGTAATCGTAGGCCGGTAATTTGGATTTCATTTTGGGCGGAACTTCCGTCGAAAAGATTTCCAGCGGTGAAGGAATCACACTTCCCCGATTCATGAAATCGACCGAAAACTGCACCATGCATTCGCTTGGCTTTCCGTTAATGGTTCCCGGAGCCCAGTCGGGCATGTTTTTTATGAATTCTCTTACCTCATCTTTGTAAGGTGAAGGTTCCGGGTTATTCGGGAAAACGATCTTGGTGATCTTTCCTTCCCTGCTGAGAATAAACTGAACATCTATTTTAGCCGGTTTGGAAGCTTCCGGTGGAAAAACAAGGTATTTCGAAAAGTAATTGATGCGTGCCTGCTCGCTGTGCGGAAATTTGGGAAGCACAATCACGGGTTCTATGTCATTCAGGGAATCCTGTTTTATTTTTTCCGTTTCCCGTTTCAAATACGTGTCGTAAGCATAGGATTTGATCTTCCCGGCAACAACTTCCCGGATGAAATTCATTTCCACCTTCGCAGAAACAGCATCCGGAAGATCGCGGTAAGTGATGACAAAACCGTGAAAGAAGTCTTTTCCGGCTTCGGCGGAAGTGCATCCCGTCTGAGCCATCAAAACCCATTCAATTCCCTCCTGGTTCAAACAATTCGGAGCCGAAAGAAATAAACCCTCCAGGCGTTTTTTGTTTAGTCCGTGCTGGTCAAAGGTTTCGGATTTGCGATAGGTCGTATATACTAATTCTATTTTCAGAATGACTTTATCCTTAATGGATTGTAAAGCCGCTTTGTCTGAAAAAATGGCATTATTGAAAGCTGTTTCGAGGAAAATCTGGTCTTTCCGAGGTGATTTGATGTACTTTTCGACATTTCTCGGTTGCGTTTTCAACACAAACGGAATTTGTTCCTGCAGAGTTTGAGCGGAAAGAAACAAAGGAAAAAAGAAAAGCAAAAAGTAAACAATTTTCATAAGTGGCAACTATGTTCCTATAAGATGAAACTCAGTTAACGTTACACTCAAAATGGCATCTTTACCGAAATAAAGTGCCGAAATCCAGGCACTCAAAAACACAAATCCATACAATCCGGCGAAGGATTTATGTAACGGATTTTCGTTTCTGCTCAGGAAAACGCTCAGCATCCACATCCAGAACGGAACGATCATCCATTCGTACATATTCATGAAAAAACAGATCATGATCAACGATGCATTGATCATTTGCAGCCAGCGGAAACGGGTTTTGTCTTTCAAAGCAATGAGAATTTGCCAGACAAAAAAGAAAACCACAAAACTCAACAAACTCCAGGTGGAAAATACCAACAGTTCTTCCTGGTGCTGACGCAAATAGTTTTCTCTGAAAAACACTTCATAAACGGGCTTCGAAGAGAGAACCAGCGAAAACGTCCAGAGCAGCAGCATGATTTCGGGCAAACGAATCTTCGCTCTATTGGCAATCAACAAGATCACCGCTATTAAAAACAATCCGAATTTATAGAGTACAAAAGGAAGCAGGAATACGCCATCTCTCATCAAGGTGGATAATCCGAACATACATGCCGTTAAAATAGCCAGTAAAACGATCCGCTCGCTAATCATTCTTTTTTGCCAAAGCCTCTTCGATGTAATCGAATGTGGAAAGAATCACCGGTTTTCCGTCTACAACCGCAATGTCGTGCTCAAAATGCGCACTTGGCTGTCCATCGGCAGTTACAATGGTCCAATTGTCCTCCAATTGAATGACTTTTTCGGTTCCCAGGTTGATCATCGGCTCAATGGCGATCGTCAGACCATTCATGATTTTCTTTCCTCTTCCGCGTTTTCCGTAATTTGGAACCTGCGGATCTTCGTGCAAGGTTTTACCTAATCCGTGACCAACCAACTCGCGAACCACTCCGTAACCGTGTTTTTCAGCGTGCGTCTGAATGGCCCAACCGATATCTTCCATGCGGTTTGAAGTCGTTGCCTGTTCGATTCCCAGGTACAGACATTCTAGTGTTACGTCCAGCAATTTTTGTTTTGCTTCAGAAATTTTCCCAACCGCAAAAGTATAGGCGTGATCTCCGTAATACCCTTTGTAAACTGCTCCGCAATCTACAGAAACGATATCACCTTCCTGAATCGGTCTTTCCGTTGGCAAACCATGAACAACCTGCTCGTTTACGGAAATCAACAGAGTACTCGGACAACCGTACAAACCTAAAAATCCCGGAATGGCATCTTGTGAACGGATATATGCTTCCGCCATTTTATCCAATTCCAGGGGAGTTACTCCAGGACGCATCATTTCAGCAACCTTTCCTAAAGTTCTGCTTACTACTTGCGCTGCCTGGCGCATAATTTCAATTTCTTCGGCTGTCTTATATTTAATCATACTCTTGTTCAAGAAATTCATGAATACAAAGATACTTTAAATTGAAAAGTAAAAATTGAAAAGGTGAAAAATACATCTAATATGCGCATGTGCTTTTCATTAATCATTTCCCAGTAACTGTAACACCAGAACTTGTCCGGATGATGTTTCAAAAACCAAATCAATCCCAACAATTCTGTAATGGCTGGTATGAATCACCTTCAATTCATAAACATCCATTTTCCCTGTATCAAACTCTTCTTTGAAGCACAGGATAAAATAATGAACCGCAGAACGGATTTTATCGAAAAGATCTTGCACCATGTCATTTTCTTCGTAATGAAACTCATGTGCTATTTCCGGAGGATTGTGCGGAATTCTTCGTTTAAAATTGGCAAAGATTTCCTCCTTTATTCGTTCTTCCCAATGATTTACCGGAATTAATTCGGTGTGCCATTCATCGGGATGGACTCCAAACAGGTCGTACGCATTTCTTTGAATGGTTTGATTGCAGTCCCCACCTTCTCTGTTATAAATGAACAAACGATACTGCATTCCCACAATTGAATAGGAAGACACAATCGCCAAAGCATCCAGGTAGCCATTCAGGTAAGCAATCTTTGACTGTAATTTCCGGAGTTCTATTTCTTCTGTTGACATATTTCTACTTAGTTCGTTCAGTACTCTTAATATCCATCATTTTGAATTATTTCCTTCTCACTTTTACCTTTTCAATTTATCTTTCAAATCGTTTTAACTGAAATGCTTCAAAAGTCCATTCGGGCGTGTAGATTTTCATGCGTTCTTCCAAATCGTACCACGGAGATTGATTGGAATTCATTGGATTCATCAATACCTGAATTTCCTGTGCCGGCATGTAACTTTGAGCCAGAAGCACGCGTTTTTTTCCTGCTGCATTTACAGACATATCCACCACAATTACCGCATGTCCCGGCGATCCACCACGAATAAGTACATCTCCGATCTCCACATCTTTCAATTCCACGGAACGCAATTCTTTCTCCAGCGAAAGGGTACTTGCATAATTGAAAACAGTTTCCATGTATTTCAGAAACGAAGTATAACTTTTGTCTTCTCCGGCGGTTTTTTGCCAGGAAACAGAATTTCCATGGATTAGCACTCTGTTCCCTTCCCGCCATTTGGAATACGCGCAATCAAATCCGCTCACAAAACGGAAGTGAATATCCGAATAACGTTTCTGATGAAACAAATATTCTGCCCTCAAACGCATCACCGCATCTGCACATTGCTGTAAATCACGCTTTCCTACTGACATATCGATCACTGCAACGTGTGCACTTTGATTTCCTTTCAGTGATCCGTCGTACAAATGAACAGCAGAACCATTTGGTTTTAGAGGAAGATTCCGCAGGTAAAAACCAAAACCGGTACTGTCGAGTTGTTTCCGTTTGAATCCTTCGGGTGGAAGAATCCGCGTTTCGATGTTCGTTCCGGAAGTATCTATGAGTTGTTGATTGGCATTCATTCCATCAACGCTATTTGGCGGATTCACCTGGCAGGAAGCTAAAATCAGCAAAGTGATTGAACATGCAGCAAAGGTTAATTTAATCATTGATTTGAATGGTTTCAAGTTTGATCCAAGGTACGGAATTTTCCGTATTGATTACGCAGAGTTAGATTTCAGATCTTATATAAGAAGATAAAGGATCATAATAAAAATCCTTTGCATCTTTGCGTTTCAAAGATTACCAAGAAAAATTTGTTCATTCACCGAAGAGAAACAAAATAAGGAAATTTCTGCTCTGTTTTAGTTGCAAAAACACGGATAGACATCCCGCAGTGGCGGGACAAGTTGTGTCTATTAGCCCAGTCACAGCTAGGGATTTTCGCTTTTTTTGTTTTGAATAAATTCTACTCTTTCCGATCTTCAATTCTTCGCGTTTAAAACAATTTCTCACCTGAGAATTTAGGTGATTCCCTCAAAAAAAACACGCAGATTTACACAGAAGAATCCGTCAATTGACGGATGAAGACGAGGATATTTCTCAATAGACAATTAGAATTCGAGGTTCTGCGCTCCTCTGCGAACATCTGCGGGAAAAATATTCAATGCCTCTATTTTGGCAGACTACATCCCACAAAAAAAACCGACTCATTTCTGAATCGGTTTCAATGTTATCTGATTAAGACTACACAAACGGTTGTCTTTACTTAAAAACTATTTTCCTTTCGGAACATGTGCATCCGTAAACTTATCTGCAGCACCATTCCACCCGTCGATCAAAGTGGAACGTTTTTTATTCAATGTTTGGTTCGCTGCATTGTAAGCGTTCACTCCTGCATTCATATCATTGATTGCTTTGTTGTATTCATTCACATTTGCCTGCGTTCTTTTTTTCTCCGGGATCTCGTCGAATGCTTTTTTTACTTTCTCGAAATTTTCAGATTTCATGAAGTAATCAGACATTTTAGGAATTTCATTCTCCGCTTCATCGATGTAGAAATTCAAGAGCTTTTTAGTCGCTTCTACCATGCTTTTATCGTTTGCATAGGGTTTAACCGCTTCCAATTTCTTCAATCCTTCTTTTGCAGCTGCAACCAACGCATTTCTGTTTTGCTCAATTCCGTTGATGTCTTTTCTTGCAATCGCATCCATCAGATAAACTTCCTGTTTGAAACTTTTGAAGAAGATCAGGTAAATTTCGTTGTATGTATCATACACTTCACCCGCAACCGCCATTTTCTTGTCCAATGCATTTTCCGAATCAATCAATTTGATATTATTGGATGCTGCAAATGCATGTTGTTCTCTTTCAACCATTTTGGATGCTGCCAACAATTTATCATTTGCGCGTTCTCTGGCCAACATATACGCTTCCATTGCATCGTACGATTCTTCTGCAACAGCTTCCATGTCTACAATTTTCGCGTAATCTTCTTTCAAAACCAGGTTGGTGATGCGGAAGTATTCTACAACTGAATCGCGGAACTGAGTGGATGCGTTGAATCCTTTTGCCGCTTTTGCCTTGCTCAAAGCCTGATTCGATGTCTGAATCAATTCAGCTCTTCTTTTCTCTACTTTCCGGGCGCTTTTACCATGCGAAACAGAACTCGTGTAATCCCACATATCCTGCTGGATTTTTCCATATTCAGCAGTAAACAGGTTCATGTATTCTACAGCCGTTTGACCGTAAACATTGATTCCTCCTAAAAAGCAAAGTGCCAGGATGAATGTTGAAATTTGATTTTTCATTGGTTTTGTCATTTACTATTTAATTGTTTGAAGCCATTTATTCATCATTCCCACTGCTTCA
>NZ_JASLCN010000239.1 GCF_030151805.1 Fluviicola sp. | reverse complement strand
ATGATTGCTCTTGGATTCCTGGTAACAATCGGAGTTTTGTTGATTGCAGAATCATTCGGACAGCACATTCCGAAAGGATACATTTACTTTGCGATGGTTTACGCCTTGTTGGTGGAGTTTCTCAATATCCGCATGCGCAGAAATCAAAACGAACCCGAGAAGTAGTGAGCCCGGAAGAGATTTGTTCCATTCTGCGTATTGAAGACCTTTCCGAAGCAGCGGATGCTCTGGAAATGGAATTATTCGAATTGAAAAAATCCGTTCTGGCTAAGCCGCTTTTGAGACAAACGCTCAAGTCGAAGATTCTTCGTTTGGAGAAATTATCACAGGTTACTGCAAGTTTAAATTTCCCGGAAGGGCAGGTATCTTTTGAATACGATTTGCTTCAAACCGATAACGTACTCGAACTTTGGGGAGGATATATGAAGGCCAAAAGCCATTGGAAACGATTGTTTGCCCAGAGTACAACTCCGGAATCTGCGATTGTTCTTTTGGAACAGGGATTGAAAATGGAACTGGCTTTTTCAGAGCAGTTCAGCGCTTCCGACTGGATTGAAGAAGATCCTGTATTCGGAGTGGAACCGGATCCGATGTTGATTCAAAATGGATTGAAACAGGCGTCAGAACGAGGGTTTCTTCGCTTTGAAGACCTGGAAAAGAATAAAAGTGAACTTCAAAAAGAGCTGTTACTAGCTATAAAGCGCTTATCTTTGTTGCCGAAATATCTGCGTTAAGCAGCATCAAGTAACGTCAAAAACAGTTAAAATATGAGTGAAGGAACTTTTGATAAGTTGAAAGAACAGTTAATGCTGGAAGAGTGGCCGAATGTTTACTTCTTCAAATTTATTGTCCCGAATACTCCTCATTCATTGGCACAAACAACCGCGCTTTTCGATGAAACGGCTCAGATCCAGTTTCACGAATCCAGTAACGGGAAGTTTGTCAGCGTCAGCGTCAAAGAACTGATGCTGAATGTTGATTCAATCATTGCCATTTACGAAAAGGCGCAAGCCATTCCCGGAATTATCTCGTTATAATCATGAAGAAAAAATCACTTTTAAGCCTGATCGGGCTGAGTCTCTTAATTACTTGTTTGGTTTTATACCGGGTAAATTTTGTAAAAGGAATCCGTTCGTGGGAAAGCAAGCTTTTGGGAACGTTAATTGTTCTGGCAGCGGTTGCGATGCTTTATATTGCGTATAAATCTGTGATTAAACGCTTTTCAAAAGGAGCCTTGAAAAAAGAGGATTATGCATTGCTTTTTGATCTCGAAAACAAGAAGCAAAGCGGAAGCCTGGAGTTTTATTTTACCATCGAGCATCCGAAGAAGGTTGTGTTTTCAATTTTGAATGCAAAAATGGAACCGATTGAGGTGATTCAGGACAAAGAATTTTCTTCCGGAGGGCATATTATCCGCTTTGATACCAACGAGTTGCAGGATGGAATTTATTTTTATTGCCTGGAGACAGATAATCAAAAAACGATGAAAAAAATGCATGTTCAGCATGACAATATGACAGTGTAATTTGTATTGGCAAGGCTTTTGACAAATAAAAACAAATAGTAACTTTAGACCGACTAAAGACAAGTCACATTAAAATAGAAACAATTATGGCATTAGAAATCACAGATGCAAACTTTGAAGAGCTTGTATTGAAATCAGACAAACCGGTAATGGTAGACTTTTGGGCAGAATGGTGTGGTCCTTGTAGACTGATCGGCCCTATCGTTGAAGAAATGGCAGATGAATACGACGGCAAAGCAATCATTGGAAAAGTAAATGTAGACCTGAATCCGGGAGTTTCTGCTCAATTCGGAATCCGCAATATCCCAACGATCATTTTCGTGAAAGGTGGAGAAATCGCTGATAAATCAGTTGGAGCTGTTCCGAAAGGACAGTTGACAGCGAAGTTGGATGCATTGATCTAAATATTGAATTCAACATATGAAAGGTCCGCTAGTCGGACCTTTTTTTTGAAAATACACGTATATACATGAAGAATTTTTGGAGGCGCCTGCGGTTGTATGGATTTGGCTTTGGCATCGGACTGATAATGGTCTTTTTCTTTTTTAGAAACCGCGGATGCACCTGGCTGCCTGAAAACAGGGTGAAAAACACCTTTCTGGGCCGTGTTTTAGTGGTATCGGAAGATAATCAGCGGATTTTTGACCAGCATCACCTGACGGATTCCATGATCGAATCGTTTTTAAACGACGGATCTATTTTCTTTGGGTCGAGTAAAAAACAGGGGAACCCGAAGGTTTACAAGATCGAAAAAGAAGTGAACGGAAAAAGTGTTGTCTTGTGGTTTTCAATGCCGGAAAATGCATTTATTGCCGAAGTGGTTTGGCCTAAAGGCTCCATTCAGCAGTTTAAGAATACGACTTCCGGTTTGGGGCGGATGATTCATTTTCCACCGAACGTGGAGAGTTTTGTATTCCTGAAAGACAATTCGATCATGAACGAACAGATGAAAAAGTTCGGAATAAAGGATGAGAAACAGATCCAGTTTTTGATGAAAAAAGCAGGTTTGATCGACTTTTCGAAATCGAGATTGAATGCAGAACCGGTTCCGGAGCAATATGTGTTGCTTCCAAGAAAGCAGGGGGACACCTTAAAGGCTCGAACTACGTGGTTTAAAGAGCACATTGAATTTTACCAATTTGAGGAAAATAAGCCCGAATAAAGACGCTTGTCATCACAATGATGTGTTAATAAATCATATCTTAACAGACTCATAACCTAAAGGTTTTTACTAATTTTGTTCAATGGAATTTTCTGCGCTGCAAATAGCTACTATCTTGAACGGTGAAGTCGTTGGTAATACGGATGTTACTGTTGCCGGATTAGCTAAAATTGAAGAGGGCGTAACAGGGACACTTTCTTTCCTGTCAAACCCGAAATATGAAGAGTATATTTATACTACAGGTTCGAGTATCTGTATTGTAAATAAAACATTTGTTCCTTCAAAGCCACTTCCCGATACGTTGACGCTGGTGAAGGTGGATGATGCGTATGCCTGCTTTGCGAAATTGCTGGATGTTTACAACCAGATGCGTCAGAAACAACCGAAAATCGAAACACCTTCTTTTCTTTCAGAATCCGCAAAAGTCGGAGAAGGACTTTACCTGGGTGCTTTCGCATACATCGGTGAGAATGTTACGATCGGAAAGAATGCAAAAATTTATCCGCAGGCTTATATCGGAGACGGCGTAGTTATCGGAGACGATTGTACGATTCATGCCGGAGTGAAGATTTATGCAGATACGAAAATCGGAAACCGTTGTGTTTTACACGCCGGAGTTGTTATCGGTAGCGACGGATTTGGTTTCGCGCCGGATGAGAAGGGTGTTTTTTCAAAAGTTCCCCAAATCGGGAATGTTGTGTTGGAAGACGATGTGGAAATCGGCTCCAATACTACGATTGATTGCGCTACAATGGGCTCAACCATTATCCGTCAGGGAGTAAAAATCGACAACCTGGTTCATTTGGCACACAACGTAGAAATCGGACATCATTCCGCGTTAGCAGCTCAGGTTGGTGTAGCAGGTTCTGCGAAGATCGGAAAACACGTCATGGTTGGAGGACAAGCAGGAATCAGCGGTCATTTGCACATTGCTGACGGAACGAAAATCGTTGCTCAGTCGGGGATTCCCAATACGATCAAAAAAGCGGAAGTTTTAATGGGCTCACCGGCCATTCCAATGGATGATTACAAGAAATCATTTGTCGGATTCAGAAGACTTCCGATTATCATTAAGAAAATATCAGAAATAGAAGATAAAATTAAAACCCTTTCAAAATCTGCAGAATAATTATGTCGGAAAAACAATTTACCCTTAAAGAAAAAATCGTATTCAATGGTGTTGGTTTGCATACCGGAGAACCAGTTGTTATGGAGATTCATCCTGCTGCTGAGAACCACGGATATAAATTCCAACGACTGGATGTTGATGGTCAACCGATAATTAAAGCAGACGCAGATTTGGTTGTTTCTACGGATCGTGGAACAACGTTGGAAGCAAACGGTGCAAAGGTTTATACGACAGAGCATGTTCTGGCAGCTTTGTACGGAATGGAAGTGGACAATGCATTGATCACACTTACCGGGCCTGAGATTCCGATTATGGATGGTTCTTCGTTGCTGTTTGTGAAAGAAATTCAACGAGTGGGGCGTACGGAGCAAAATGCAGACCGTTTGTACCTGGAATTGACTGAGAATATCAAGTGGGAAGATGAGGAGCGTGGAATCGAATTCCTGGCAGTTCCGGATAAAAATTACCGTTTGACGGTGATGGTGGATTACAATTCTCCGGCTTTGGGAACACAGCATGCTCACATGTATCACATCGGGGAATTTGAAAAAGAAATTGCAGCTTGCAGAACATTCTGTTTCCTGAAAGAATTGGAGTTCCTGGCTCAGAATAACCTCATCAAAGGTGGAAGCCTTGACAATGCAATTGTTTTGGTGGAGCGCAATGATGTGACTCAGGAAGAATTGGATCGTTTGGCAAAATTGCTTGGAAAAGAAAATCTGACTGTAAACTACGAAGGAATCGGGGTGTTGAACAGTTTGAAACTGCAATTTGAAAACGAGCCGGCAAGACACAAATTGTTGGATATCGTTGGTGATTTGGCATTGGTAGGCCGCTTCATTAAAGGACATATTTTGGCAGCACGTCCGGGACATTCCGGAAATACGCGTTTTGCAAAAGTGTTGAAAGACGAAATTAAGAAGCAGGAAAAAAATACGACACGTGTTTTCGATCTTGAAAAAGAGCCACTCTATAACATCAATGACATCGAGCGCATGTTGCCGCACAGATACCCGTTCCTGTTGGTTGATAAAGTCATGGAGATCACTGATAATACGATCATCGGGGTGAAAAATGTAACGATGAACGAACCGATGTTCCAGGGACATTTCCCGGGGAATCCGGTATTTCCGGGAGTATTGCAGGTGGAAGCGTGCGCACAGTGTGGTGGTATTTTTGCATTGAGCAAAGTAGAAGACCCACATTTATACTCGACTTATTTCATGAAAATTGACGGGGTGAAATTCAAACAAAAAGTCATTCCGGGTGATACGCTGGTTTTTGCTTTGGAATTGATTTCACCGATTCGCAGAGGTTTGGTGAACATGCTCGGAAAAGCATATGTGAACGGTGTTCAGGTCTT
>NZ_JASLCN010000208.1 GCF_030151805.1 Fluviicola sp. | reverse complement strand
AATTACGAATTACGAATTACGAATTACGAATTACGAATTACGAATTACGAATTACGAATTACGAATGTCAAATTTTTTAGATTAAGTAATTAAATGAAAGAGCAGTTTTTACTTCGAGAAGACATTACTTTTTTGAATTTTGGTTCATTCGGGGCTACTCCGAAGCCGGTTTTTGAAGCGTATCAGCAGTTTCAGAGAGCATTGGAGTTTGAACCTGTTCAGTTTATGATCAATCAAGGGCCGGAATACCTGAAACAAAGCAGGATTTCACTGGCGGAATATGTGAATTGTCATCCGGATGACCTGGTGTATGTTCCGAATCCGACGTATGCGGTGAATATAGTGGCTCGTTCACTCGATTTGAAGCCGGGTGATGAGGTTTTAACAACGAATATCGAATACGGGGCCTGTGACAGAACCTGGGATTTTTATTGCGGTGAGAAAGGTGCGAAGTATATCAAACAACCCATTTCGTTACCCCTGACGTCGAAAGAAGCGTTTTTAGCCGATTTTTGGAAAGGTTTTACTTCGAACACTCAATTGATCTTCTTATCGCAGATTACTTCCGCTACGGGCTTAATTTTGCCCGTAAAAGAGATTTGCGAGGAAGCGAAGCGAAGAGGAATTCCTGTTTTTATCGACGGAGCACATGTTCCGGGACATATTCCCCTGGATTTGACTGATCTGGATGTTGATTTCTATACCGGAGCATGTCACAAATGGATGCTGACACCGAAAGGATCGAGTTTTTTGTTTGTGAAACGCGTTTTTCAGAATGAGTTGGATCCATTGGTAGTGAGTTGGGGATACCGGGCTGATTTTCCAAGTCATTCTCAGTTTCTGGATTATCATCAGTTTAACGGAACACGTGATTTTTCGGCTTATCTGACAATTCCTGAAGCTATTGGATTTATGAAAGCAAATGATTGGTGGGGATGGGCTGAAACGAATCGTTTATTGGTTCACAAATGGCTTCCTCGTTTCTGCGCATTAGTAGGTTCAGCTCCTTTGGCGCCGGTAACGGATGATTTTATCGGGCAAATGGGAAGTATTCCGGTTCGCTGCAAAGATCCGTTTGAGTTGAAGAACATCCTGTACAATGAATTTAAGATCGAAATTCCGGTGATGACCCAAAACGGGCAGAGCTATGTGCGTTTTTCACTCAATGCGTTCAACGATGAAAACGATCTGATCACATTGGAACAGGCATTGAAGGAATTACTTTCAAGAGGATTAATTGATTGATTTCAGCATGACACCAAAACACATTTTTTTAATCGGCTTCATGGGAAGCGGTAAAACAACCGTTGGAAAGCTTTTAGCTGAACGGTTGAATCTTCCTTTTGTGGATTCCGATAAATGGATCGAGGAGCGCAACGGAATGTCCGTTAGCGAGATTTTTGAAACGAAAGGAGAAGCATTTTTCAGGGAAGAGGAATGGGCATTTTTACATGCTGCCAAAGCGTTTGACAGATCGGTTATTTCTTTGGGAGGAGGACTTCCAACGATTGAAAATTCACTTGAACTCATACATCAGATGGGTAATTCTATTTATCTGAATGTGAGTTTATTGACTTTGATTCAACGCCTGAAGTTGGAACGTGAATTCCGTCCGAAACTAAAAGCCCTCAGCGATGCTGAATTTCATCCTTTTGTGGAAAGTTTATTGAGTGAGCGCGTTCACTATTACAAGCAGGCAAAATTGATTATGCCGAACGAGCGAAACAAACCTAATGAATTAGTTGATAAGATTGAAAAGGAATTAATTAAACTTTATTTTTAGTTGATCATTCATTCTCGTCTTGCTCGTCAATTCCGAAGAAGTTGACCTTTTCTCCGAGTAGTTCTTTTCTCAGAAAATAATAATGCAGACCGGAGTGCCCGATGAGAAAGAAAAAGGCAATTTTGTCGAAAAGGGTGGTGTCGTTATACCAATAGGAGAATCCGAGAAGGAACCACATGCCGAGTAAATAAACGGCTCCGGCCGCCCAAATAAAATAGATGAAATAGCGGTTTTTACGCCATTGAAGTGCGAGACCTACAAAAATACCTGCCCAGGCTATGATCGCGACATTGTAGAACAAGATGAGATTGTTTTGGAAATCGTCACCGCTGAAGCCGAGTTCCGTTCCCCTTGTTGTAATGAGTTTGTGAATATCCAGTCCTTTTTCCGCTTCGATCCAGCTGGTGTTCGTCAAAACCATGTAGCCGAGAATGATCCAGACTAAAAAAACGGTCCAGATAGCCATTCCGAGGTAGAAACTGATTTTGGTGTATGAATCCGGGATTTTTTTTCCAAAAATGAAACTTCCTACCCGTGTCAGTAACGGAATAGGACTTTCAAGATGCGCCTCAAATCCTTCGCGAAAAGTATGTTTTTTATTCGAATCAGTCACTGAGCGAATTTAGTTAATTTCGCAGAATGAATGAGCAAATGCGCGCTGAAAATTGGGACGAATACCTGGCTGAAACGCCTCATGTGGATTTTTCGAGTCCGGAAGTGAAGCAATTTATTGCCGGAATTCGGGTTTTTGAAGACCGAAGAGAGCAGGCTGTTTCGATTTATGAGACGGTTCGGGATTCGTTCCTGTATGATCCGTATCACTTGGATTTGCGAAGAAACAGTCTGAAAGCGAGTATTGTTGCTTTAAAGAAACGTGCGTGGTGTGTTGAAAAATCACTTTTGGCATGTGCCTGTTTCCGTTCGTTCGGATTTCCTGCCCGACTGGGTTTCGGGATCGTGAAAAATCACATTGGAGTAGCGAAGTTAACATCTTACCTGAAACGTGAAGAAATTGTTTTTCATGGGTATGTGGAGGTTTGGATCGACGGGAAATGGAGTAAATGTACGCCTGCTTTTGATCCGCGCATTTGTAAATTGAGTGCTGTTCCTTTACTGGAGTGGGATGGAAGTGAGGATTCGCTTTTCCAGGCTTTTGCGGGAGAGAAGCAATTTATGGAGTACCTGCATTTTTACGGTGAATTCCCGGATATTCCTTTCGAACTCATGCACAAAGAAATGGCTGCGTATTATCCTGATTTATTTGAAAATCCGGTTGATACGAAGGCTTTTTCTTTTCATTTTGACCCGATTTTTTAATTACGAATGCCGAATGCCGAATTTTTTGAATGAAGTAATTCGTCAGATCTCTATTTCTTCTGTTGTGACAGGATAACCGTTTTTCGGTGCTTTTGAACGCACAAACTTCGGTTCCAGGATCATAAATGTGCAATCATCCGTTTGTTCGCCTTCGCCTTTCCAGAATGAGAATTGATTCATCAATCGGTTGTAGAGCGCGCTTCCGTTTTGATTGGATGAACGCGAAAGCAGGTAACGCAATTGTTTTTTTCCGAATTTTTTGTTTGATTCTTTTCCGAACTGGTCGACAATTCCGTCTGTGAATACAATCAGTTTGTCGTTTTCTTCCAATAGAATCCGTTCTGATTTGAATTCCAGGTGATTCAGGTAGGTGAAACCGATCGGAACGCGCTCTCCGTTCAGTTCGATGACTTCGGAGTCGCGAACGATCCATAAAGGCATCTGAGCTCCGGAGAAATACAGTTCCCGCGTCTTCTTGTCGAGACAAAAAATAGCGATGTCCATTCCGTCCATGCGCTGTTCTTCGTCGGAATTGATTCTTCTCAGAATTGTTTTGCGCAGTGAATCCAGTAATTCGTTGGTTTTACGCAATCCGTCGGCAAATAACTCATCCAGCGTATTCATTCCCAAAACGCTTAGCAAAGCTCCCGGAACGCCGTGCCCGGTGCAATCTGCGATGGCAAATAACACTTTTTCGCTTCCGTTCTCGCGGAAACTTTTCATCCAGTAAAAATCACCTCCGACCAGGTTTTTAGGAGAATAATGAACGTGAACCTGTTCGAAATGCTGTGAAAGTTGTTTCCGGGATACAAGCAAAGATTCCTGTAGCTTTTGCGCATAGCGCAAACTGTCCATCATTTCGGTGTGCTGTTTTTCCAATTGCCCGTTCTTTTCCTGCAGTGCGACCGTTCTTCTTGAAACGCGGTCTTCCAGTAAATGAACGTCCCACTTGATTTTCCGGGCCATTTTGAGGAATTGAATACTGATTTGCCCGATCTCATTTTTAGGAAGCTGGTGCGAAATGGTCTCATCTGCCTGGTAATTCGATGCGATGAATTCATTCATGCTCTTTTGCAAACGTGTAACCTGCAGGGTAATGTTTCGAATGATGTAAATACTTCCGAAGATCAGTGCCAAAAAAGCAATTGCAGAGACGATGTACTGCATTTTCATCGAATCGTTGGAGAGTGAATAGGATTCCCGGATAAAATTGCCGCGGATCACGCGCAAATTTGCCTGGATGTTGGAAATGTTCAGAGACCAGGACGAATAATGGTTTTTATTCGGAATGGCGAAAAGCATTTGAAAGCGGCTTCGCACCGAATCAAAATACCCGAGGTATTGATTCAGCCCTTTGGGATAGTGTCCGCTTGCTTTCCAGACAGCGATTTCGTTGTGAAGAGACAAGGCATAATGTTCGTCATTGCGCATGATGTAATCTTTTTCATGTCTGCGCAAACTCAAAATCTGTTCTTCAAATTGCGGGTATTCCTCTTCGATTTGATGGATCACCAGGCGCATTTTCCCGATATATCCGTGTTCTTTGAACCCGATTTTGGCAATATCGTTCAGGATGCGGTCTTCCGTAAGTAACAAATGATCCAATCTTGCCAATAAACTTTGTTTGTTTTTCCGGTCGGAAGCAGCAAAGGTATTGACCAGGTTTTGCCGGATCAGTTCGTGTGTGTAGCTGTTCTTTCTGCGGTAATTCGTTTCGTTTTTGGCAATGGAATCGTACCAGAAACGCTGGTTGGTCAAATGTTCCATCCAATCTTTGTGTTCCTGAATTTGGGTCGATAAACTGTCTAATTTCAGAAGGATGGCTTGTTTTTCATGGATTTTTTGATTGAAATACCAGGAGATAGATGCAAATACCAACAACACAAAACCAAACCCTCCCAGGACGGTAACCAGCGATTTTTTCATGTTGCAAAAATCAGGTCTTCCTTTTGCTACAATATGAATCAGATGTCAAATTGCTGTTAACACGGGTTAGAAAATGATGAATTTCTTCGGAAACAATTATATTTGGCTAAATTAAAATCCAGGAATGAAATCAGCACTACTTATATTGTCGCTCGGGCTTGCCGGAATGATTCAGGCACAAAAGATTCACTATAATTTGCGAATGACGAAACCGCAAAATCATTATTTCGAGGTGGAAATGCAGATTTCCGAGTTCAAAGCAGGAGATTTAACGGTAAAAATGCCAGTTTGGGCTCCGGGATCGTATTTGGTGCGTGAGTTTTCGAAAAATGTGAACCTGGTTCGTGCTTACGATGAGAAAGGGGCTGAATTGAAAGTGGGTAAAACATCTAAAAATGCCTGGAAAGTAAGCGCCGGAAAAGCGAAAAAAGTAAACGTTCAATACGAAGTGTATGCGTTCGAATTGTCTGTCCGAACAAGCTTTTTGGATCTGACGCACGGATTTGTTTCCAGTTCAGGAGTATTTTGCTACCTCGACGGGCACAAAGATAAATCAGGAACAGTAACTGTATTTCCTTACAAGGATTTCAAGGTCATCACCACTCCTTTGGAAAAAGCAACCGTGCAAACGCAGGAAGAAAGATCCGAAACGTTCCAGTTCCCGAATTTTGATGTGCTGGTAGATTCTCCTTTTGAAATCGGAAACCAGGAAGTATTTGATTTCACAGTGGATGAAACGAAGCACACAGTTGCTATGTATGGTTCCGGAAATTACGATATCGACGAGCTGAAAGTGGATATGGCGCGTATTGTAAAGGCTGAAAACAATGTGTTCGGCGGGAAAAACCCGAATAAGAATTATACGTTCATTGTGCACAATGTAGTGGACGGACAAGGAGGATTGGAACACGCAAATTCGACGGTGTTGAGTGTAAATCGCTGGACATACGGAGGCGGATACAAAGATTTCCTTTCGTTGGTGGCACACGAGTATTTCCATTTGTGGAATGTAAAACGCATCCGTCCGATTCAGTTAGGACCCTTCAATTACGACGAGGAAAACTATACTTCGCTGTTATGGGTAATGGAAGGATTTACGTCTTATTACGATGAATTGTTGTTGGTGAGAGCCGGATATTATACCAAAGAAGAGTATTTGCGAAAACTTCAGGGAACGTTGAATTATGTGGAAGGATCCGTTGGAGCGCGGGTTCAGCCGGTTGCACATTCGAGTTATGATGCCTGGATCAAAGGTTATCGCCCGAATGAAAACAGTGCAAATACAACCATGACTTATTATTCGCGCGGAGCTATTTTAGGAGCTTACCTGGATGCTGTTATCATTGATAAATTCAACGGAACAAAATGCCTGGACCACTTCATGCAGTATTTGTTTGAAGAGTTTTACACGAAAAAGAACCGCGGATTTACAGAAGATGAGTTTCAGGCTGCTTTGGAGAAATTCCTCGGTCAGGATATGGATTATTTCTTCGATAAGTATGTAAACGGCACGGAAATCCCGAATTACAACGAAGTGTTCGGTAAAATCGGAGTTGGAGTAACATACACCGGAAAAGCGGTTGTTTCATTCGGTGCGTCTTTGTCGCAAGACGGCGGAAACTGCATGGTAAAAGGAGTTCGTGCGGGAAGTGCTGCTGAAACTGCCGGTTTAAGTGTCGGAGACGAAATCATTTCGGTAGACAATATGCGTGTGAACAACAGCGCTTTGGAAAGCTACGTCGGCGGATTGGGAGAAGGTGAAACATGTAAATTGCTGATCGCAAGAGATGAGTTGATTCTTGAGCTGGAAGTGAAGATGAGCATGTATGAAAGACCGGCTTTCAAACTGGAACCGAACGGATCTGCAAAGAACAAGTTTGATTACTGGCTGAGAAGTATTTAATCGGGCTTAATCAATTAAATGATTGTTGATGGCGTAACGGACAATTCCGACGATGTTTTTCGCACCTGTTTTGATAAAGAGATTTTCGCGATAAGTATCAATCGTACGTGGGCTGAGTTTCAGGATTTCTGCAATTTCACGGTTCGTATATTGCTCGCAAAGCAGTTTCATCACTTCAATTTCGCGGTGAGATAGCGAGTTTGTCTTGGTCAGCAGTGCCTGTTGGTTGCGTTTCTGAATTCCCTTAACAAGTGCTTTTGAAATTTCTTCTGAGTGGTAATACCCGAATTGATGGAGGTTTCGAATGATTTCTACCAGGTTTTCAATGCTTTTTCCCTTGGGAACAAACGAATCGGCTCCAAGTTCTGTTAAGCGGAAGATCAGTTCGGAATCGTAATTGGAAGTCAGTACGATGATTCGGATATCCGGATGCTTTTTCTTTAGCTGAGCCATGGTTTCCACACCGTTTTTTTCGGTTATTTCGATATCGACCAGTAAAATATGGATTTCTTTCCATGCAAAATGATCAAAAGATTTCTGCTCATCTGCTGTTTCAATGAGGACATTCAAATCGGAATATTCTTTCAAAAGTGAGATCATTCCTTGCCGAAATAACGAACGATCATCAATTAAAGCAATGTTTATGGTTGTTTTCATTGGATTGAAGTTTTAGGAAATACACCAACCCGTAAACAGAATGCCAAATCTGCTTCAAAGCAACCAGGGTACTTTTTGGATAATAAAGTGCCGAATGGTATTGGTAAAATGGGGGAAATGATCTGATATTTCATTTGAATAGGGTAATGGTGTGCGGATGCGTATCCGGTGGATACGAATTGATTTTATAAGTAGGTACAAAACAACATCTGATTTATTTTATCAGTCTGAAAAAAAAGAAGTATTTGCGGATTGAAAAAAGGAATTTTTGTTTTCAGGTTTGGAGATAACAATCCTCCGATTTTCAATTTCTGAAAAAGCCATAGTGATTATGTGTAAAGTTCGACTCTAATATACACAAAATAACAGTTTTACGAGCTTTTTTGGGAGATAAAATTCAGATGAATGCTTGGATAAATACATTCTTACGGGAATTTTATGGTATGCCGTTTCGAAACATTTCTGGGTGTTTCTACGGATAAAAAACAAGCGTGTGTTTGAAGCGGTGAGCCCCTGAAAACAATGTATAGTGATAGATCATTCCGATTTCGTTTGGCTGCCTGTTTTCTTTTCGTAATCCGTTAAATCACGGAGTTTTTGGGCCCTTTCACCGATGCGTCAAAAAGGGTGTTTTCACTCTTTTATTCCTGATATTAAATCCTCAGATTTGTCTGGCTTTGATTCAGGTCAAAAGACTAGATACCAGCTGGTTGCTGAATCATTGCAACCGCGAACAACCTCTGCGGAATAGTAAATGAGGACTAACACACACAGTTATGGATGGATAACTACTCCTGTCCTTAAAGGATAAATCCCCTGAAATGAAAAGAAACTACTATCCATTATTCACAAAATAAACCATTATGAAAACAATTCAAAGAATGCAATTTATAGCCACCAGTTTACTACTGCTGCTGGTTTGCACATTTTCTAAAAATGCCTGGGCGCAACCTGTGGTTACAGTTCCTGCTTCCTGTAACGTAGTTGTTGCGGGTATTGGAGGAGCCACTGGTTTCGGCGGAATTGTCGGAAGCGGCGGAATCGTTGTTATGCCCGATTTGATAAGTGCAGCAGGAGTATTTAACGTCAACCCGATGGGAAATACGATCCTTGGCTGGACTCTTACAGGAGATCTTTCCGTGGGACCGATTTCGCAGCCCGCTCCTGCAGTGCAGTCTGTTGGTTCCGGGATTTTAGCGGCAAACATTACTTCTTACAATTTCGATGTTCGCATTTCAGAATCGACTCCTCCTTCGGCTGATTACCTGGCAAGAAGTAAGGGGCGGGTAATGATTTCCTATACAAATCCCAGTGCAACTTGCGGTGGCAGCATCACTTTCGATGTATTTAAAAAATATGTCAACAGCGGTTGGCCGTCTACCGGAACGCAAGAGGGATATGTTCCGCCGATTATCGGGCCGGATTGCTGGGAGCCGAGTACAACTTACACCTATTCGGTGGATCAGATAGCAAGTGATAACTATAGTGCCGGAATTGGTGGAGATGAGTATTATTGGGATATTTTTCCTACTCTGGGATCTTTTTATACTTCGGCGGATCAGAGTTCCATCACGTTTACCACTCCGTCCTCAGTTTCTGGTACGTATACCATTCAATGTTGCTTCGGACGTTCGAACCCCTGGGATGGAAATGCTGTTCGACCGACTTCTGCTACCGGAACGTGTGTTACAAAGACTATCGGCCAGGTTCCCGGACCGCCTTCATTTACAGCTTTACCGCCGACATGTGTGCCGGTATCAGCCAGTCCATTTTTCATCGGAATTAACCCTCAGCCAGGGTACGTTTATACCTGGACATCTTCCAACAGTTCCTGGTTTCTGGCTCAAAGCGGATCTCAAAATGAAGACGTAACGGTGAGTTCATTGGGATCTGATCCGGGAATTCTGACATTGACCATTACAAATGGAAGCTGTGATCCGTCAATCTTTACTTATACGGTAAACAGAGAATTTGACGCTACAATGACTCTTAATGCGGCGGCTACTTGTGTTCCTGCCGGATCAACTACCAATTTTTCCATTTCAACAGGCGCTCAAAATCAGACCTGCTGGATACTTCCTCCGGGATGGACTTATGCGCCCGTTACAGGATCGGAATCCAGTATTAATGTGACGGTTCCTCCGGGAACACCTGCAAATGCTTATACGATTTCTGCTTATTCCTGTTCTTGTCCTTCCGGGGTATTGAATGTAGTGGTTAATGTCCAACCGGATGTTCCTGTAATCAGCGGACCTAATTGTATTGTTCCGGTTGGAGGTCCTCCGGTGTCTTACACTGCTTCCGGCTCGACAGGCT
>NZ_JASLCN010000201.1 GCF_030151805.1 Fluviicola sp. | reverse complement strand
CCGGAGTAAGAATACTGGTGCGAAAACACAAATAACGTTAATCGCCTTCTTTGTTTCTGAGAGATTCCGGGCGAAGTTGTAATTTTATGACTTGTTCCGTGGGAGGTGATTTTTTTAAGTCACGCAGAGTTTAATTTGTAGGTGTCTGCGTGAAAAAAATGATTACATCACCTCTGTTTCAGGATATACTATCATTTTAAAAGAAAAATACAATGGCTTCTTTTTCCGAGATAATCCATGCTGAAAAACCTGTTTTGGTAGACTTTTTCGCAACGTGGTGCGGACCTTGTCAGACGATGAAACCAATATTGGACGATTTGAAATCCAAATTGGGAAATACGGCTTCTGTTTTGAAAGTAGATGTGGATAAAAATCCGCATGCAGCAAGCAAATACCAAATCCGCAGTGTTCCGACGTTGATTCTGTTCAAGAAAGGAAAGATAGTCTGGAGACAATCGGGAGTTGTTCCGGCCAATCAACTGGCTCAGATCATTAAACAACATCAATAATCGTTATGAAGTTTTTTCTCCCCCTCGTTTTTGCCTGTTCATTTTTCGTTTCGTTTTCTCAATCAATCGTCCCTTTTGTGTTGGAAGACAACTGCATTTTCCTTTATTGTAAAGTCAACGAAACGGATAGTGTCAAATTCCTGTTCGATACCGGGGCGAATAGTTCGGTGATCAATACCAATTCGAATAAATTTCTTCCCTTGAAGATCGACGGGCAAACGGTAAATGAAGGATCAAACGGTGTCAACGAAGTCAGAACAAGCAGTAACAATCAAATTACTTTTTCCGGTGTTGTAAAGAGCAAGGTTACCTTGTCATTGATTGATTTCGGAACCAATGCTTTTGACGGGGTTTTCGGAACGGATTTGATGAACAAACACATTGTGGAGATCGATTACAACAAAGGTGTTCTGAAGTTTTATGAACCTGCAGGATTTCATGCAAACCTGGAAAGTTATGACAAAGTAAAAATTCATTTCGTGGATTCCTATCCGAGTATTCCGTGTTCGATCGTGGTTAAAGGGAAGCAGTATAAAGGCTTCTTCGGATTAGACTCGGGAGCAAATGATGCGTTAACGATTGCCTCACCGTATGAACGCAAACATCTTTTGAAGAATAAAACGGAACAGATTGCGCTTGCGTCCTTCCAGGGTTCTGATGGTTCTGTTTATGAGATGCCGATTGTTCTGGCACCGGAATTGAAAATAGGAGAGAAGTCCTTTTATGCCATTCCGATGAATCTTTCCAGTGCAACAGAAGGAATTGATGCGACGGAAAAGATGGCTGGTTTCTTCGGGAATAATTTCCTGAAGCGATTTAATACGGTTCTGGATCTTCCGAACGGGTTTATTTATTTCAAACCGAACGAATTGTTGTATTCACCTTTTTAGCAAAAACGATACGGATAGAAATCGATATCGGCTTGAGTTCAGTCGGAACAGTATCAAAAATACACCTTTAAAAACAGGTCGTTCCCAAAGGTTTAAACGATCGCTTTCCGATGGAATTGAGATTTACATCTTTGCGGTTAAAATGAGGTTGGATTTATAAACTGTTACTGCGTTAAGTACATAATTCCCACCATTAGTCACCAGCATTCCCGTACAAAACCAGGCAAAAAAAAGAGCCCTTTGGAGGCTCTTTCATGATTATACGGGTTGTTTACCGGTTTTTTAATTCAAGGTTACGATCAATTCCTCCAAAGGAATACGTACTTTTTTCTGCCCGACCAAAAAGTCTGATGCTTCATCGCGGTAGCCTAAAGCCAGCAAAACAACGGATTGCAATCCTTTTTCTTTTAGTCCCAGGACTTCGTCAAAAGCAGCATTATCAAAACCTTCCATCGGTGTACTGTCTACTTTCAGGTTTGCGGCAGCAATGATTGCCGTTCCCAAAGCGATGTAAGCTTGTCTTGCAGCCCAGTTTTTGATGAAATCTTCCGGCATGGAAGGCAAACCTGAAAGGTTTTCTTTGAAGCCCGCCAGTGTTTCAAGAGGAACATTCCGCGTATTTGCAATTAACGAGATGTATTCTTCCACGTGAGCCTGGGAAATGTGCGTGTAAGATGCGAAAACAAGCAGGTGAGAGGATTCGGCAACCTGAGGGTTGAATGAAGCAGCCTGAAGTTTTGCTTTCAATTCAGGATTGCTGATGGAAATCACTCTGAAGGGTTGAAGCCCGGCAGAAGTTGCTGTTAGATTGATTGCTTCCAGAATTTCCTGTACTTTTTCTTCTGAAACCTTTTGGCTTGTCATGTGTTTTGCGGCGTAGCGCCAATTCATTGTGTCAATTAAATTCATCGTAATCTGTTTTTGGCAAAATTACATTAGAATAGTTTCCAAAATACACTGATATACTATTTGAAACTAGTTTCCACAAGGGAACCACAGATTTTTTTTCGATTTCACAAGTTTTATTTCACATACTTTTCAACCGCTAAGCCTGTAAAAATCAGTTGGTAAATCTCTTTTTCACCGAATCGTTCTTGATTTCATTCCGTAAATTTGTTGAAATAAAAAACAGTAAAACGTTCAGTCTTAAAATTCGGTCAAATGAGCAACAAACTTCACGAGGGGAAAACATTCAGCAAGATTAATTACGCAAACAAACAACTGGTTAATAATGAGTTCAGCAATTGCAGATTTGCAGATTGTGATTTCTCGAAAGCCAATTTCAGCAACATTGATTTTGTGGACTGCGAGTTCGAAAGTTGTAATTTCTCGTTGACTGTTCTGAAATACGCCGGATTGAAAGATGTTCATTTCAAAGATTGCAAAGTGGTAGGTGTTGATTTCAGCTCCTGCAATGATTTTCTATTTTCTGTGAAGTTCACGGACTGCAATGTCGATTATGCGACTTTCCACTCAAAGCGCATGAAGAAAACCGTTTTCATGAATTCGGTGCTCAAAGAAGTTGATTTTTCAGAATGTGACCTCACGGAAGCAAAATTCCTGAATTGCGATCTGACCCGTACGATTTTCGACCGTAGTATTCTCGACAAGGCCGATTTCACGACTGCTGTTAACTTCGAGATTAACCCGGAAAGAAACCGCATTAAAAAAGCCGCTTTTTCGCATGCAGGATTGCTTGGATTGCTTTCCAAATACGATTTGATAATCAAGGATTAACCGAAACAGAGATTGAGCGGAGTTGAAAGCTCCGTTTCAGGTACAATTACCGGATCAAAAAACAGTTAATTATACTCATTCAGCTGTTATCTATTTGTTTCATCTTCGATTGTGAAAACAATAACAACAGACTTATGGCAAATCCACAATGGGTAGCAATTACGATTTACCCGAGCAATTTCGATGTAATCATTAAAGAATTAGACTTGTTTACGGGAAAGTTCTTCCAGGATGAAGCCGGAAAAGATCATGAAATCTCCTCGTCCGTCATCGAGGGTGTAAAAATTCCTTCGGGGAAAAGTTACACGATTTACTCCAGCGGAAAAAATGAGTTAAAAGATGGGACCGCCGGGAGTTTTGAATTGTACGGTGAAAATTCAGAACGTATCGGAATGTATTCCTGGGAATGCTTGTGGCGAAGTCTGAGAAATGTATCTGTATGGAAATCTTCCGTAGAAGAACCTTTAAAAAGAAAATATACCACCGAATTATCCGGAGGCGATATGACTTCCATATCGCTTGGAATGGTTTCACTGCAGGTAACTAGAATTCGGCATTAAGAAGCCGGGAGAATAGAATCTTTTTATGCAGCATCCTAACAGATGGACGGTGTAAGCATTTTTTCCTGCGGAGAATTCTCATAATGAAGAAAGAACGAAGGTGAGAGTGCGTTTTGAGGAAAGAAAACAGTACTAAACTGGTTTTTTGTAGCGAGACCGAGTCCAGATAGCAATCGGGATGAACTCGGGAAATGTTTTACGATAGATGTAGAAATAAAAAAAGGAAGCCAAACCAGCTTCCTTTTTTTGTAGCGAGACCGAGAGTTGAACTCGGGACCTCAGGGTTATGAATCCTGCGCTCTAACCAACTGAGCT
>NZ_JASLCN010000145.1 GCF_030151805.1 Fluviicola sp. | reverse complement strand
GAAGGCGAGGATATTTGTCAGCAGACAAATAGAATCCGAGGTACTGCAAATTAAAATCTGCGCTCCGGCATAGTCGGAGTCTATAGAATTTGCGTGACTTAAAAAAATCACCTAAACTCCAGGGCAAGTGATATTCTAAATAATGGATCATAGGGATATTCCTTTGTATTTATTAGACTTTTGTTGAATAAGTATGGCAATATCCAACAAACTTTAAGGAATACTATTAGTCAACGGCATATTCTGATTTTTTTCGAATTGGAATCAACCGTTACTCTACCCTCAAACGAATAAGTCTGCTATTGATGCCCGGAGGAAGCCAGCCGTTCTTTATGGATATTCGCAGGTAATAAGTTCCCGTTCGTTCAGGTACCTGAAAGAGTGTACGGACGTTCAATGAATCGTCAATTGTTAAACCATCCAATGCTAATTTCTTTTCCTCACCCACTGATTCTTCTTCCCGGAAAAGACAAAAGACCAGCCAATCAGGATACGTCTTGTTTTTGCCAAAAGTGACCGGGTTTCCATAGTTGTTTATCAGGGTCACCGGAAAATGAACCAGCATGCCGGCTTTGAATACATACCGTGGTTCAGGTGTTGTTATATTAATTTTGGAATAAGAGCGAAAATTATCAATGAAGATGTATTGAATTTTCCCCTTCATCGTCCATAAAGAATGAACACCTTCCCCGGCAATCTCCCAATTCGGGATATAAATGATTCGTTTTCCCTGCAAACTTTCTTCAATATTCCAGATATCATACTGGTTACGACGGTATTGAATATTGTTAAGAGACAAGGAGGTTTGACCACTGTAAAAGCTGTATTTGGAAGCCTTTTGATAGGAATTCGCAAAAACAACCGGTTTTTCTCCTGCTTCCGCCTGGATTTGCCTTGCCCAGGTTTTCCAATCATAGAATTCGGGAAGCAGCTTGCTCCCAACGGCAGGAACAAGATCAAAAATAAGATTTACTCTCAGGAACATAAAAAACAAACAGCTTACAAGCGAAAGTCGAATCATCCACTTTTTTAGTGTGGGGCGTAAAGTCATGTAGTTGTAACTCAAAACGATCATTGGTACAAACGCCGCAACAGTCCAGTTTGCTTCAACTGGTGCATTCAATGTGGAGAACAGAAAAAAGACTATGAAACCTGTAAATGTATACTTCAACGCTTTTTCCGTCACGCTTTGCACACGGTAACGGAAAGCAGTGTAAAAAAGCAGCAAACCGGTAAGTGGTCCCGCAATCATCAGCTGTCCCGCAACAAACACCAGTGTATCTACTGGTTTATAGGGATCCTGTGATTTCGTAAGTACATGGTACTGATAAGAAGGATAATCATTGGTAATCTGCCATAAAATATGGGGAAGGTATGCAATCACAGAGATACTAATCAACAAATAGAATCGCTTGTTTTTTAATACACTCAGATTTGAAAGCAAAGTAAAAAAAAGAACGAGCAAACCATGGTACTTGCAATAGAGTAATGCAGCAATAGTGAGACCAAGCAGAAGGCTATTCACAACTCCATCATTTTCTGACCAACGTTTATAAAGCAGAAAGAATACAGTAGTAAAAAAAAGTAGTGGTGCGTCAGGAACTGCAATAAAACCATAAACCTGCAGGCAACTAACGGAACAAACTATAACAAAAAACAAAGGAAAATTGCGGCGGTTAGTCAACAAAAAGACGCCCCAAATAAAAAGAGTTTCCATCAGTACGATGAGCCACCTAACACCCAATTCACTCTGAAATACGGCATACCCTGCTTTGATTAAAAGAGCAATTGCTGGCGGATGATCAAAATATCCATAATCCATATTTCGGGAGTACATCCAATAATAAGCTTCGTCATTTGCCAACCCGGTGAATGCCGCCTGGATGAGATTGACAATCATCCAGCAAAATAGCAATGCAAAATTGCATAAAGTACTGTGATTACGATAATACTCTCTGATAGCATTTAAAATTGTTCTCATTCGGTGGAAAGCGATCGTTTCTATATGGATATAACTATTTTAAAGATCAGCAATATACAAAACAAAAAGAGTGTGACCGCTATCGCATTTCACACTCTTTATTGTTTTTGGGGAGAAAGACGGGTCTCGAACCCGCGACCTCCGGAACCACAATCCGGCGCTCTAACCAACTGAGCTACAATCTCCATTAAGTGGGCGCAAAAATAGGCATTCTTTCCAATCTTTCTACACTTTTTGTCATTTTTTTTTCATTTTCATCGCATTTCTTTGCCAAACAAAAGAGCTTTCCGATCTATCTGAAAGAAAATGAGGAAATTCCGGTCAAACAGCAACTACTAAATATGGGTTGTTGAAAACACATTTTTTATTCACCTCATTTAGATTCTTTGAATCGATACATTTGTAATATGAGCGAACAGAGACTAAAAATCGGAGTATTCGGAGCAGGACACCTGGGACGGATTCATATCCGGCTGATACTGGAATTATCCGATTTGTATGAATTCATTGGATTTTACGATCCTTCGGATGAATCGGCAGAAAAGGCAATTACGGAATTTAAGGTCTCGAGGTGGGATGATATGCAGGCATTGATCGACGCATGTGATTGTGTGGATGTTGTTGCTCCTACCCTGCATCATTTCGATATCGCATCCCGGGCCATTCGCTCAAGCAAACATGCTTTCATTGAAAAACCGCTGGCCGAAACAACCGAACAGGCAAAAAGTTTATTGGATTTATCCCGTGAAGCCGGAGTGATTGTTCAGGTCGGACATGTAGAACGCTTCAACCCTGCTTTCAGAGCTGCAGAACCTTTAATTATCAAACCGATGTTCTTTGAGATTCATCGGTTGGCTCAATACAATCCACGCGGAACGGATGTTTCGGTAATTCTTGACCTGATGATCCACGATTTGGACATCGTTTTGAGTTGTGTCAATTCCAGCATCCGCAGAATTTCTGCAAGCGGAGTAAGCGTTGTCAGCAAAACCCCGGATATTACTTCCGTTCGGCTCGAATTTGACAATGGCTGCGTGGCAAACCTTACAGCATCCCGTATGTCCCTGAACAACATGCGAAAAGCACGGATTTTCCAAAAAACAGGCTACCTGACAATTGATTTCTTAAACCAATCGGTTGACCAGATCATGATCACTCCGAAAGACCAGGAAGCTCCAAGTATGTTCAGTTTTGAGCTCAACGACGAAGTAAATCTTTCCGCCTTAAAACCGGAAATTACCAAGTCAAATGCCATACAGGAAGAACTTCGTTCATTCTATCATTCCATCGTGCATCATAAGCCGGTTGTTGTCTCGATTGATGACGCTTACAGAGCGCTGGATGTGGCATATCAGATCATTGATAAACTGAAATCTGCTCATCTATCGGTTTTCGACAATAATTAACGTAAATTTGCGTTTGCTAGGGATAGACTTTTCTATGAGATATTTATACATTTTTGTTCTTCTTTCTTTCGGGTTATCAAGTTGCGTTAAAAATAACCCGGCGCCCATTTGGCTTGATATTAGTAAATGGACTTTGAATTCCAATCCGAATTCATCTGTAAATCCGGGACAATTGACCCAAAACTTCACCGATGTCTGGGTATATATCGATGGAAATATCATCGGGGTGTTTGAACTTCCGTGCAAAATTCCGATTCTTGTTTCAGGTTCCTGCAAAGTAGTTCTTTACCCTGCAATTCGAAACAACGGGATTTCTGCTACAAAAAAGATCTATCCTTTTGTTGAACCGTTTCAAAATACCATGGATCTTGTTCCGGGTGAAACTTATGCGATTAATCCGACAACACGTTATTTTTCCGAAACCAAATTCTGGGTGGAAGATTTTGAAAACTCAACCATCAAAATTACTCCCGATCCGATTTCAAATGCAACTTTGAATGTTGAAAACAACAGTGCTATCGGACCTTGGGGATATTATGGTCACATTGCTTTAACCTCATCTGATTCTCTTTGGGTTGGTTTGTCAACCGATGTCATGTATTTGCCGAAAAGCGGTGCGGAAGTTTACCTGGAAGTCAATTACAAAAACACGAACTCTATTTTAACCGGTATCCTTTCGTATCCAAACGGAGGAAGTGCTTCGGACAATCCGAATATCTCAATGAACGCTCAAGGTTCGGAACCGGTCTGGAAAAAAATCTATATCGATCTGAAAGACATCGTCTCCAACACGCCAACTTCCATTTATTACAAACCCTACTTCCGGGCACTTTTGGACTCAGGGTTAAGCTCTGGTGACGTTTACATTGATAACATTAAAGTCGTACACTTTTAGAAGAATCAGTTGTAATGCATAAATTGTTTAGATGGTTATTTATTGGGAGCGACTTTTTAACAGCCGCTCTTTCCTGGGGAATTTTTTATTACTATCGGAAAACAAGTATTGAGCACGAGCAATTCTCATTCAACGAAACATTTTATTACGGAATCATCGCTATTCCACTACTCTGGATCTTATTTTATGCACTTCAGGGAACCTACCAGGATATCAGAAGACTCTATCGTCTGAAGATTCTTTCCCTGACGAGTTTTGCAACTATTTTCGGATCCATCGTACTGTTTTTTGTGCTTTTGATCGATGACGATGTCAATACATATACCAATTATTACCGCTCGCTCCTAACACTGGCACTTCTGCACTTCGGACTCACTTTTTCGTCCCGGTTAATCATTACCAGCGTGGTCGTAAACCGCATTCACTCCAGGAAAGATGGTTTTAAAACCTTGTTGATCGGAGGATCTGAAAAAGCAGTCGCAATCTACCAGGAAATCGAAGGAATTGAAAAAGGCGGCGGAAATCAATTTGTAGGTTTTGTCAATCTGAACGGAATTGACAAACTCCTGGAAAACAAAATGCCGTATCTGGGCCATGTTGATCAGCTGGAAGAAATCATTACTAAATACCGCATTGAAGAAATCATTATCGCACTGGAAAGTACGGAACATGAACGTCTGAAAACCATCATTTCCCGAATAAACGGAGAAAATATTACCATCAAAGTACTTCCGGATATGTAT
>NZ_JASLCN010000130.1 GCF_030151805.1 Fluviicola sp. | reverse complement strand
TGAACGGATTGTTGAAAACGTAGTTCGAATCCACCGGAATCACAAACTGAGTGGTTAGCGTATCGCCACAATTATCGGTTACATGTAAATCATGCACTCCGGCGCACAGACCAGTTAACAAACTATAGCCGCTTGAAGTAACTACTTGTGAACCATTGTCAATATCCAGTTCAAAATCCGCATTTCCCGAAACCGTTATTGCTACTTCTCCCACACAGGAATTTGCATCGGAAGGCATCGAGAAGGTATTTGAGATTGTTAAAGGAAGTGATGGGATAATGGTTAAATTCAATGTAATAATCGAGTCGCAACCAGCAGCATTTTGCAATACAAATGTTGGGCTATTTGTAGAAGCATGATACGTCATTCCATCTATCCAGATAAGAGAATCACATGCCGTTTGAATATCTGTCCCGGTAGTTGAGTGTGTAATCGTCAGGTTCAGCGAAACAATCGAATCACAGCCGTTCACAACGCTGCTTATTGTATCCGAATACAATCCTGATAAAGTATATGTTTGGTTTGTCTGAGACCAGGTGTAGGAATCACACGAAGTGACTGGTATGATATTCTGATTTACAACCGGTTCCTGAATGTTCGTTGTTTGTGATTTAATACATCCTTCTGCATCCGTAATTGTTAACTGGTAGGAACCTGCTGGAAGATTATTGACTACTTGTGTCGTAGCTCCCACAGACCAGAAATAAGAATATGGAGACGTTCCACCAGTTAAAGTAGTCGAAATTGCTCCGTCATTACCACCGTTACAAGTTACATCAGTCGAATTGAGCGTGATATTAATCGGAGAACAGGTTAAGATTCGTGTAATGCGGTTTCTTCCGACACTGTTATAACTCACGAATTCTCCACCCGCAACGATATCACTCCCCAGGAAACTAAATGTATATACATTTCCATCTGTTCCTGATCCTAAATCAAAAGACGGATCTATACTTCCATCTGCATTTAACCTCACAAGTCCTTTGCATGGAATGCCGTTATATGTATTGAATTCACCACCAATCAGTATTTTTCCGTTAGATTGAATCGCAACTGTCCGAACCCAATAATCTGCGCCAAGCCCCGGATTAAACGAATTGTCGATACTTCCGTCTGCATTGATCCGTGCAATGTAATTTCTCGCAACGCCATTATACGTTGTAAATGCTCCTCCTATTACTATTTTTCCATCTTGTTGGGTTGCCATAGCGTAAACGTAGTTATTCGCTCCATTTCCAAGATTAAAGGTGTTATCAAAAGCTCCTGAAGGTAAAAGACGTCTTAAATTTCTCTGAACCTGGCCCGAATTGGGAGTGAGATACCCACCCACAAGATAATTCCCATTAGCAAGCACTTCCGCACAACTTACTTCAAACCAGTTAAAGCTTGTCGTGGTTAAAGCAAATGTGTTATCCCAGGAACCATCCGGATTTAATCGAAATGCAGACCATTGACCAAAACTTCCACCCACAAGTATTTTACCGCCTGGTTCAATTTTTATTGTATTTACGGAACTAGTAGAGTTGTTTAAAAACGAAACATTGAATGAATTGTCTCTGCTGCCATCCGGATTCAATCGCAAAATCCGATGAGTTACTCCCGAGTAAAGCACTTTAAAATCTCCCCCGATAATGATCTTACCATCCGGTTGAATCGCAATTGCTCTTACATTTCCGGTCAGATCATCCTGAACAAATGTCGTATCTAAGTTTCCATCCGGATAGAGGCGCGCCAGGTAACCAATCATTTTTCCGTTATAGCGGGTAAAATCTCCTCCTACCAGTAATTTTCCATCCGGCTGCACTGCTGTTGAATAAACCCTGCGGTTAAATCCGGTACCCGGATTAAATGTGTCATCCCAGGAACCTCCTGGATTCAGCCTGGTGACTCCGCTTTGATTTTTGCAGAAAGTACTCCCGTTAAATACCGTATTATTGAACCCTCCAACAATGATTTTGTCATCTGATTGAATTGCTACGCTGTTCAGTTCGAACCACACATCTAATCCGGAAATAAAGGTTGCGTCTTCCAAACCATTTGAATTCAATCTTGACACCCATTTTCCACCGGCCGGACCTGTGATCGAACAGATTATTTTTCCATCTGACTGAAGCCCCATTGCTGCTATTGTCATATTACCAGCAACAGTTCCTGAAAAATCAAACGAATTATCTATGCTCCCATCTGAGTTCAATCTGACCACCCCGTTTTTACTGATCCCGTTGCAGGTTGTAAAGCCGCCGCCGATCAGAATTTTGCCGTTTGGTTGTATTAAAACTGATTTTACAATACCGTTGAATCCTGAACCAGCATTGAATGACGCATCCAGACTACCGGTAGCGCCGTCTAAACGGGCAGCATAATTCCTTGTTACTCCATTAAATGCTGTAAAATACCCGCCGACAATGATATTCTGATTCCCATCAATCGCCAATGATGTAACATATTGATCGAATCCTGAACCAGACGCGTTAAACGTTGCATCCAAACTTCCATCTGAATTTAAGCGGGCAATTCGATTCTGAGTAACTCCATTAAAGGAAGTAAATTCACCTCCGATTACAATTTTACCTGTTGCCTGAACAATAACGGTATTGATTTTCCCGTTCGCACCGGTGCCGATGTCAAACAATGTATCAATGACTCCCGAAGGATTTACCCGTACAATGCAATTTCTTTGAAGTCCGCCATAAGCCTGAAAATCACCGGCCAAAATAATTTTACCGTCACTTTGCAAGGCTGTTGCATAAACCGTTCCTGTTATTCCGGATGGTGGTGTAACAAAACCTGAATGAAAAGTCGTATCCAGACTTCCATCGGCATTCAGTTTTGCGACACAATTGATCGTCCTGGTATTATAAGTACTGAAGCCTCCCGCAACAATCATTTTTTGGTTCGGAAGAAGCATCGTCGAATATATATATCCGGTGTATGCTACTCCATCTCCATTTCCAAATCCGTCATCTCCCGGATTAAAGGTTGGGTCATTTTCTCCGGGCTGAGCAAAAGAATTACCCGAAATCAGAAGAAAGAGCAGTGTTATTGATGATAAAAATCGCTTCATAAGGTTAAATTGATTGAGCAAACATACAAAAAAACCCGCTGTTAATTAACAAGCGGGATTTCTATCTGTATATTTGAATTTCTTTACTGCTTTACAACACGTTGCACACTTTGTCCCTGTGAGTTTTTGAAAGCGAACAAATAAACTCCGCGTTCAAAATTCTCCAGGGAAACCGTTCCCTGGTTTTGAATCTGGTCCTTCAATACTACTTTTCCTTGCAGATCATAAACCGTTAGTTCTGCATCCGATCCGGAGAAATTGATTCGAACCTGGTTGCTGGTCGGATTGGGGTAAACTTCAAACAAGTTTTGCTTGTAATCTGCCAATCCCGCAGTGGAAACTGAGCCATTGTTGAAGTAAATGGCTTCTGTAACGGTGAAGTATTCTCCTACGGATTTATTCGGACAGAATACACTCAACTGCAACCAATAAACACCGTTTCCGTTGTTCAATACGTAGCTCGTTGTGTCGAAGTTAGATCCGTTCGAATCTACGATATTCCAGATGACGTTGACAGTATTTCCGTTTG
>NZ_JASLCN010000129.1 GCF_030151805.1 Fluviicola sp. | reverse complement strand
AAAAACGGTTCTTCTCCATCCACCAGCATTTTCAGACGGTTAAAAAAGGAAATTCCCAATTCTTTTTCCAGGTGTTTCACAAAACGAACAGAACTGTCAATCGAACATCCGGATGCATTTGCCTGATCTTCATTTACAACCAAAACCAAATGGTAATCACCCAAAACCGCTCCGTAAGCATTCAATTTTGCTCCGTGCGCTGCCCAATCTCTTAGAAAATCAGGAAGTAATTCTTCAATCCACGCTTTTTCAGTAGCCGTCAGTTTTCTGTCGGACTGGTAACTCCACAAGCGGGCTTCATCCGGAAGATTTTCAAATGGAATCATAATTCGGCTGCGTTTGCGATTAATTCAGCGACATCCAGAACCTGGATTTCGTTTTCCTTATTGAAGTTTTTCACTCCATCCGTCATCATGGTATTGCAAAAAGGACAACCCGTAGCAATAATGGTTGCATGAGTTTCCAAAGCATCCTCGGTGCGTTCCACGTTGATTTCCTTGTTTCCTTTTTCAGCTTCCTTAAACATTTGCGCACCACCTGCACCACAGCACAATCCGGTCGTTTTGCAACGTTTCATTTCCACTAATTCCGCATCCAGTTTTTCGATCAATGCGCGCGGCGCTTCGTATACGTCATTCGCTCTTCCCAAATAACATGGATCGTGGAAGGTAATTTTCTTTCCTTTGAATACTCCACCCTCTTTCAGGGAAAGTTTTCCGGAGTTGATCAATTCCTGGATCAATTGTGTGTGATGAATCACTTCATACGTTCCACCCAATTCAGGGTATTCATTTTTTAACGTATTGAAACAATGAGGGCAAGCCGTTACGATCTTTTTCACCTCATAGCCATCCAACACCTGGATATTCATCATGGCCTGCATCTGGAATGTAAACTCATTCCCGGCGCGTTTTGCAGGATCACCCGTACAGGATTCTTCTGCACCTAAAACGGCGAAATTCACTTTGCATTCGTTCAAAATACGAACCAATGCCTTTGTAATCTTTTTCGCTCTATCGTCAAAACTACCCGAACAACCAACCCAAAACAGGATATCCGGGCTTTGCCCTTGCGCCATCATTTCGGCCATTGTTGGTACGTGTATCGTGCTCATAATTTATTTTTCAAAAACTTGAATATTCGCCTGAACTTCAATCAAATTAGTAAACTTTCCTTCAAACCGCGTTGCGCGAACGATGTGATTGTCAATCCAGTGGTAATTTCCTCCTCTGGGTTTTCCCATCATCATTCCGTGGTATTTGAATCCATGCTTTTCCAGCCATTTCTCCGTTACCGCGCGATGTTCTTCTAACCGGGATGTGAAAAACGTAATGACATGTCCTTCGTCATACCACTGATTCACTGTTTCCAATGCATCCGGATAAACGGCTGCAAATTCCATTCGTTCCGGTTCCTCATTCGGAATATCATCGCAAATGGTTCCGTCGATATCAATCAGGTAATTTTTGATATGTTCCGGCAAAACAGGAGAAACATGTGCTCCGTTTTCAATCTTTTCAATTAGTTGCTCTTCCTTTTTCATCCTTTATCGAATATCGGTCTTAATCTTCGTGAATCCAATTTCCCCGGTCTGCCTGGGAAAATTGCCAAGGGGCACCGTTGTTTTCGATATTTGTAAGCATTCCTGTCAATTCGGTTGGCATTTTGGATTCTTCCATCACCAAAAATCTTCTCAAATCAACAATAATAGCCAATGGGTCAATATTTACAGGGCATTCCTGTACACAAGCGTTGCAGGAAGTACATGCCCAAACTTCTTCTTCCGAGATGTAATCTCCCAACAAAGATTTTCCATCTTCGTAGTCCGGACCGTTCTTTCTGCGCGCATCTCCCAGTTCAACCATACGATCTCTCGTATCCATCATGATTTTACGCGGAGAAAGTTTCTTTCCCGTAATGTTTGCCGGACAAGATGATGTACAGCGTCCGCATTCGGTACACGTGTAGGCATCCATCAGGTTTTTCCAGGTCAAATCCGTTACATCCTTCGCTCCGAATCGTTGCGGTGCACCTTCTGCAGCAGGAGCTGCAAACGGGTCTGCACTTGGATCCAACATCAGTTTTACCTCATTGGTAACGGATTCCATGTTGGTGAACTTTCCTTTTTTCTCCAGGTTGGAGTAATACGTATTCGGGAAAGCCAATAGAATGTGGAAATGCTTGGAATACGGCAGGTAATTCAAAAATGCCAGAACCATAAACCAGTGTCCCCACCACCCGATTCTTTCCAGAATATGCAAGGTTTCCACACTGAATCCACCGAAAATATGCGGTCCGACCCAGGAAGAAATGGCAAATCCGAAAGAACCTGCTTCATGTGAAGCGTGAGAAGCTCCTTTCAGATACAATGCTTCATCAGCACCGTTCATCGTGAAAATGCAGCAAACCAAAATAAGCTCCATGCATAAGATCAGGTTCGCGTCAAAAGTGGGGAAACCTTTCATTTCCGGTTTTTGGAAACGAGCCAGTTTCAGAATGTTTCTCCGCGATAAAAAGGCAATCGTAGCAATCAATGCCGCCACTGAAAGCACTTCGATGATTGAAATAATGAAGGTGTAAAAACCTCCCAATGCAGACATGAAAATGCGGTGTGAACCTACAATTCCGTCTGTAATGATTTCAATTAATTCGATTTGGGTAATGACGAAAGCCGCATAAATTCCCAGGTGCAACAGCGCAGGAATTGGCCGGGCAAACATTTTCTTTTGACCTAAAGCCACCAAAGCCATGGTTCTCCAACGCTCTTTTGGCTTGTCATTTCGATTTAAATCTCTTCCCAGTAAAATATTCGAGCGGATTTTTAAGATGTTCACCGTGAACCATCCAAATCCTCCGATAAGTAATACACTGAAAATAATTGAAGCAATCATACCTATTTTATTAATCCGGGATTGAGTCTAACAAGTTACGTAATTTTTTCTCATCACTGTTCGTGATCGGAACTCCTTTTGTTTTAGCCCCGAAAACAGAGAAGTGGATGTATCTTTCCGGATGTTTCTCCAGATCTTCCACTAAATGCTGCAAACTCTTGTTGGTATTTACTAATTCATTATACAATTTTTCATCTTTCAGCAACTTCCCAAGTGTTCCGTTTCCGGATTCAATGGATGCAAAAGTAGCATTCAATTTCTCAATGGTTGCATTTGCATTGTTGATTACTTTTTTGAAATCTGCGCTTACCAAATCGTCTGAAATCTTTTCAAAGTTCCCCAACATCTTCGTAATCTTGTCGTTGGAAGCTTTCAGGTTCCCTGTAATGGATTCGATGTTGTTCATGATGCGGCTCAGCTTCACTTTTTCAGTGGCAACCAATCCTTCTACATCATCTGCAATGTTTCCGAATTTCTTAAACGCGTATTTCAATTCTTCCAAAGAAGTTTTGATCTCAGAAGTTGCTGTTGTATCCCAGAATCCTTTCAAGGACGTAATTGTTTTATCGACATTTACTACCAAAGCGGAAACTTTCAGAAGAACCGGGTTTGCATAGGATTCCAACTGACCGAACATATCTAATTGAACCTCTCCCTGAATCGGATCTTTTTCTGAATAGAATCCTTTCGAAAGATCATCCCCGATAAAAAGCAGTAACCCTTTATTTAAAAGGTCCACAGATCCGGTTTCAAGCCTGGAAGATTTCGGTATTCTCAAGCCATCTTCCTGGATGGTAAATACCATCTTTACTTTAGACATGGAATCTCCTTTCGCGTTATAATCAACTGAAATAATCTTCCCAACCACTACTCCGTTTACATACACGGAAGTGGAGGCGCTAAGTCCGCCGGCATTGGGAAAATAAGCAGTGTATTGAGCATCTCCGCCAAAAAATGAATAGCCTTTCAAAAAATTAACGCCCGTAACAAGCAGACCTATCGCAACAATGGCTATCAGACCTGCTTTAATTTCTTTTTTGATCTTCAAAACTTTTATTTTTCTGCTAATTTAATAGCTTTTTCTAAACTAATGCGCTCTCCATTTTGAAAAGCTACAACAAAAGCATTTGGAAAATCTTTTTGCCTTAATTCATTTTTGTAATTGTTGGCTGAAGTAAAATCATTTACAAACTCTCCGACAGTATATTTATAAAGCCTGTCCTGTTGATATTCGTAAACTTCATGCTTTTTAAAACGTACCGAACCAGCTGAAATTTTCGTTTCAGATGTTTCTACCTGGATGCGGAACACGATTTTGTCTTTCAGATCCTTTTTTTCAACCGGCTGATTCGGATTCGTGCTTTCTACAACCGGATCCTGCGTTCCTCTTGTCTTATAGTCGACACCTTCGAGACCGGCTTTGTATTTCTCAAATGCAACAAACATCGCTCCGGCCATTTTTCTCTGTCCGGTGGTATCTGCCAAAAACTTCTCTTCGTCTTTATTGGTCAGGAAACCTGTTTCGATCAGGACACTCGGCATCGTTGTTTTGTACAACACCAAAAATCCGGCTTGCTTCACCCCGCGGTCGAATCTTCCGATTGCTTTGAATTCGCTTTGCAATTTATCGGCAAAAATGATCGACTGATCCAAAAACACGGAAAGTTGCAGCTGACGTGCAATAATCGCGTCCGGAGACATATCAAAATCCTTGTATTTTTCTCCTTTATCTGCCTCCAGGTAAATGGTGCTGTTTTCTCTGTCGGCAATTTTTGCCTGAGCATCCGTTTTATGCAATCCCAACACATAGGTTTCTGTTCCGTAGGCTGTAGGGGATGCTGAATTTGCGTGAATACAGATAAATAAATCTGCATTTGCCTTGTTGGCAATTTTTGCACGGTCGTCCAATTCTACAAAGACATCTTTATCGCGGGTAAAAACGACTTTAATTTCCGGGTAAGCGTCTTTGATCTTCCGGCCTAATTCCAAAGCCATTGAAAGACACACGTTTTTTTCATGTGCCGAAGAGCCATGACAGCCCGGATCTTTTCCACCGTGTCCGGCATCAATTACAACTGTTCTGATGGTTCCGGTTTGTTTTACAAAGCTTTCCCTATTCTTAGTTTGAAAGCCAAAAAGCAGCACAAACGGAATAGCAACTGCTACCCACCTCACCCAATTTAACGCATTTTCTAATCGGTTCATGTTACGGTATATCGATTCCAAAATAAAAGTACTGCGGTTTATCAAGCAATCTTCAGACCAAAACGGAAACTTATCTATACCAGAATGTTGAAAAAGAAGAAAATTCAATCAAACGGGATTTCTTGCACGACTTTTGTATGACATGCACTTTTTAACTGAAATCAAGCATGAAACACTCCATAAATGATAACCGGACGTTTTCCATCACTGTGCAACCGGTTTGTGCATCTGCGGTGAAAAATAGCAGATCCTTTTTTTCTGAAAAATAATATGAACAACAAGTTGCGGACAATTGGATTTCAGAATGAATCAAAACAATGGTAATTTCGTAGCTTTGCATCCGTTAATACGCGAATTGAAAACAAAAAGGAACCCTTTATTTGATTTTCCGAAGGCAATTGGAACCTTGTTCTTTTTGCTTGTGGTTCTTTTTCCGTCTGTATCCTTCGCTCAGCCTTTCCCTGCGGATTCTGCCAAAACAGACTCTACCAAAGTACGAAAGGTTTATATCAATGATTCCGATTTCAACTCGATTATCACCTACTCTTCCCGGGATTCCATTTATTCCGATCTGAAGAAACGGCAAGTACATCTTTACGGTGAAGCCAAACTGAATTACGAAGGAATTGACATGTCGGCCGATTATTTGCTCATCGACATGGACAAAAACGAAGTATTGGCAACTTACACTGTCGATTCACTGGGGCGAAAAGTAGGAAAACCGTTGTTTATTGATAACGGAGATACTTTGAGAGCCGCTTCTATCCGCTATAATTTCGACACGAAGAAAGGATTTATCCAGGAAGCTGCCATTAAGCAGGATGAATATTACCTGAGCATGGAAAAGGCTAAAAGACAGCCCAATGACGATGTTCACTTTGTTCACGGAAAATTCACGACCTGTAATCTCGAAGAACCGCATTATCATTTTGCACTTTCCAAAGCGGTCATGATTCCGGAAAAGCGCATTGTTTCCGGCCCGATTAATTTATGGGTTATGGGCGTTCCAACTCCTTTGGGACTTCCGTTTGCGATGATCCCGATGAAGAAGAAAAAGGATCGCCAGAGCGGATTTATTATGCCGCAATATTCGGTTGTTTCCGCCTATGGAATGGGATTGCAGGATTTGGGATATTACATTCCAATTTCTGAACGCTTTCAAACCATTGTTTACGCAACCGGGTTTTCAAGGGGAAGTTTCGGGTTCCGGAACTACTCCGAATATGCAAGCAAATACAAATACAACGGAAATTTCGACCTGGGCTATACGCGTTTCAGATATGGCTACCCGGATTCAACCGTTTTCGGAACCACAACCATCCGCTGGACGCACAACCAGGATCCGAAACTGAATCCGAACTGGTCGTTTACGGCGAATGTGAACTACAATTCCAACTCGACCAACAAGCAAACACTCAATACACAAAACAATCCGCAGTATTTCAACAATACCTTAAACTCCGATATCCGTTTGGGGAAACGTTTCGGGTCGCTTCCTATTTCTGCCGATCTGAAATTGAGTTTAAGACAAAACTCCACGACCAAAACAATCGATCTGACTTCACCGGTCTTTAACTTCCAGACGACGAACCGGATTTTCCCTTTCAAAAAGGTGAACAAGGTGGTTGGTTTCAGTTATGCCAATGAATTTCAAAACCGTTCTACGTTCAAGGATCGTTATTTAAAAAACGGGAACTTCGACAGTATCGGGCAGAATTTCAGAAACGGATTTACACAAAACTTCAACGTTCAGGCAACATTCAGCTTACTGAAAAATACGATCCGTATCACACCTTCCGCGACATATAAGCAGATTTACAACTTCCAGTCGGTTCGAAAATCAT
>NZ_JASLCN010000124.1 GCF_030151805.1 Fluviicola sp. | reverse complement strand
GGGCACTTTTAGAACGCTTACAATCACCGATTGTTTATTATGTTGAGCCTGGTTTTCTGGAAATCATGCAGCCTCTTGCAGATGCTTGTTTTTCTCCGGTCGCTACCATGTATCATTACTTGAATATGGGAAAGAAAAGTTTTGAAGATATGGATGGCCAGGATGAGGTGAAACTGAAGAAACTGTTTTATGCATTGAGGGCTTCTTTTGCTTGTAAATGGATTTTAGATAAAGACACCATACCACCGATTGTTTTCCAAAAAATGCTGGATGAACTGGAGATACCTGCCACATTAAGAGCAAGAATCTATGAGTTAATCGAATTGAAATCGGGGAAAAATGAAAGTTATCTGCATTCGAAAGAAGCTGAAATCAATGCATTTATCCGGGAACAATTTGAGAGAGCTGAAAGGGAATCGTCAAATCTCAAAGGAAGAAAACAAAAATCGGTGGATCTGGATGGGGCTTTTCTAACCGTTCTAAATGATTTGTAATGATAAGATTGCAACAATTGCATGAAGAAAATGAATTTTTGCTGCTGAAATGTATTAGCGGAAGTAGGGCGTATGGACTTCAAACGCCCCAATCCGATACGGATTATAAAGGAATTTTTATTTCACCGAAAAGAGAATATTTTAACTTAAGTCATCAGGAGCAGATCAACAATGAAACCAATGACATTGTTTATTATGAATGGAAGAAAGTAGTTGAGCTTCTTGGGAAGAATAACCCGACAATTCTTGAATTACTGGCTACTCAGGGTGATTGTGTGCTTTACAAACACCCCTTACTTGAACAGCTTAAAGTCTCGGATTTTCTGTCAAAAATGTGTTGTCAAACTTTTGCAGGATACGCGCAATCTCAGGTCAAAAAGGCGAGGGGTCTGAAGAAAAAGATCAGCAACCCGATGGAACCGGAACGTAAAGAAATCGTTGATTTTTGCTATGTTATTTCAGGTCTGAGTGTGTCTCCGCTTCGGAAATGGCTGTTCGACAATCAATTGAAACAAACAGATTGTGGGTTGGTGAAGCTGACACACATGCGTGATATGTATGCCCTTTTTCATCAGTCACAATCTCCGGATCTATCGTTAAAGGGAATTTTTTCCGGAACAGATTCGAATGATGTATCGGTCAGTTCGATCCCGAAAGGAATTGAGCCATTGACCTTAATGAGTTTTAACAAAGATGCCTATTCGATTCATTGCCGTGAATACGCGCAATATTGGGAATGGATTGAAAAACGCAATGAAAGCAGATATCAAAGTACTGTTTCTCACGGAAAAAACTACGATGCTAAAAACATGATGCATACATTCCGCTTGTTAAACATGGCAGAAGAAATTGCCCGTGAAGGCGTATTACATGTGAAAAGGCCTGATCGTGACTTCCTGATGAGTATCCGCGAAGGGAGATTTGAATACGAAGAATTACTAAAGCAGGCAGAAGATCAGGTGCTGAAAATTGAAGAACTGTTTGAAAAAAGTACTCTTCCGCAAGAACCGGATTTGGAAAAATTGGAAGAGTTATTATTTCAAGTCAGAGACAGGTATTATTTACTCTGAAAAAACCTCTCTCCGTTCACCGATCTGTTGTCTCCACATCGCGTAATACAAGCCTTTTTCATCCAGCAACTCGCTGTGTTTTCCGGTTTCGATGATGACGCCTTTTTCCAGAACGAAAATGCGGTCTGCGTGCATAATGGTCGATAAACGGTGAGCAATCAAAACGGTGATGTGTTCTTTTTGGTCTGTAATTTCACGGATTGTATTGGAGATTGCTTCTTCCGTAAGGGAATCCAAAGCAGAAGTTGCCTCGTCGAAAACCATTAATCGCGGGTGACGCAGCAACGCACGGGCAATGGACAAACGCTGTTTTTCACCACCGCTCAGCTTCATTCCGCCTTCACCGATAACGGTGTCAACACCATTTTCACTGCGCGCAATCAGGTTGGTACAGGAAGCTTTTTCCAAAGCCAAATTGATCTCTTCTTCGCTTGCGTTTGGTTTTACGAAGAGCAAATTCTCCCGGATTGTTCCTGAAAAAAGCTGTGTGTCCTGAGTTACAAAACCTAATTGCTGCTGCAATTCTTCCTTGTCGATTTCTGAGCTGCTTACTCCGTTGTAGGAAATCTCTCCGCTTGGGGTAGTGTATAAACCAACCAGCAATTTTACCAAGGTACTTTTCCCCGAACCGCTCGGACCTACAAACGCAATGGTTTCTCCTTTGTTTACTTCAAAGGAAATATTGCTCAGAGCATCATAAGAAGCACTTTTGTGACGGAATCCTACGTTGTGGAAAGCCAATTTCTCGATTGCATTCAATTTACGCGGATGAGCCGGTTTTTTCTCGATCGGCGTATTGATGATCTGCTCAAAATTGTTCAAAGAAGCTTCAGCTTCACGATAAGAAATAATTACGTTTCCGACTTCCTGCAACGGCCCGAAAATGAAAAACGAATAGAAATTCAATGAAATGATCTGACCCACAGTCAAAACATCTCCGTAGAGTAAATACATCAGGAAGAACATGATGGATTGGCGCATCAGGTTCACAAAAGTTCCCTGGATAAAAGAAATACTCCGGATTTGGCGCACTTTTTTCAATTCCAATAACAGAATCTTGCGTGTTGTGTCGTTCAAACGCTCTGTTTCCTGAGTTGCTAATCCCAAACTCTTTACCAGCTCAATGTTGCGTAAACTTTCGGTGGTACTTCCTGCCAATTGATTGGTTTCCTTCACAATGGTCGTTTGCACTTTCTTAATGCGTTTGGACAATTTGTTCGTGATGAAACTCAGAAGTAATGCAGAACCCAAATAAACCGGGATCAATCCCGGATGAACGCTTGTAGCGTACACAATTACGAACACCAACCCGACCAAGGATGTAAATAAGATATTTACAAAATTCATGATGAACTTCTCGTTGTCGAGACGAACTTTTTGAAGGATATTCAGGGTTTCACCACTGCGTTTGTCCTCGAATTCACTGAATGGGACCTGGAGCGTGTGTTTTAAACCATCTGTATAAATGTCTGCACCCACTTTTTGGATAACGAGATTCACGGTATAATCCTGGAAGGCTTTTGCAATGCGGCTGATCATGGCTGCTCCAATGGCCAATCCAAGGAAAGAACCTACCCCGATTAAAAACTCTTTCTGAGTGAAGTTTTCTTTTTGAGTGGTGAATTTGTCGAGAATTCTTCCGAAGATGTAAGGATCGAATAAGGAGAAAACCATATTGATACTGGCTAGTATCATGGAAAGGATCACAAGTCCTTTGTAACGTTTTAAATAAGAGACGAGAATTTTCATGTAACTGTAAAATTGATGTTTTTAGCCTGATGAATGAATGTTTTGATAAAATCAATGAGTTTGAATTGTTGTTTCAACAGGGGAGCGTAAAAGTAGTAAAAATCAGGAAAATAATCAGGTGTTGAATGGATAAAATTTGTTTGTCCTCCCCTCGGTCTCCCTCCCGGGGAGTAACGAATATTACCCCGGAAAAAAGAACTCTTTCAAAATTTCCTCCAACTTTTGTTTACCTTTCACTTTTCTCAACACAACCGTTAAAATCAGCAATGGAGAAACCTTTTTATAATCCTCAGGAAGTGCAGAAAGAACTCGTAGTTCTCTACAAATACTTCCCGGAGGTGAAACGCCTGCTTCGCTCTTTTGGTTGTGACGGATTGACCGCAGAAGACATTTTCCAGGAGTCATTGATCATCTATTTGAGAAAGAAAAACGATCCTGATTTCGATTTTCAACTGGCGCCGATTCATTTTATCAAACAAACCTGTAAACTGCTTTGGTACAATGTTGCCAGAAAAACACAAAAGCAGGGTGCAAGCTCACTGGAATTTGATTTGGAAGAAATCCCGGATTCCTGGATGGAAAAAGAATTGCAATACAAGCAACTTGAAACTGCTCTTTCGAAGATTGGGAAGCAATGCAAGGAAATCCTGCACCTGTTTTACGGCTTGGGCTGGAATATGGTCGAAATTGCGAAAAAACTGGATTTCCGCAATGACAAAGTAGCCAAAGCGCAGAAATACCGCTGCATTCAAAAGGCCAAAGACCTGGTTCAGGAAGCTCAGTTACAGGTCGAATCAACAAGCGTTTAGGTCATGGGAGCGAATTGGAATCAATTGATTGAGCGTTATTTGAATAACGAGCTTTCAGCAGAAGGAAAAGCTGCTTTCGAAACCGAACTGGAACGGAATGCAGAGCTTCAAGCTGAATTTGAACTGCACAAACTGACGAGGGAACTGATTCAACGAAACTCGTTGCGCACTCTGGTGAAACAATCGGGGAAATGGTTTCATCTGAAAAAAATCCTGGTAAATAGCGGAATTGCGTTGATCCTTGCCGGAGCTTTGGCAACAGCCATTTATGTGATTGCAACACAAATGAAGCAATCAGAAAAGGAACAACCGGCGTTGATGGAGAAATCCATGATTGAAAAGTTGAATCAGTACCTGGCTTTCGACAACATTGATCCACAGTATTTCCAGTTTACCGGAGAATCGGACGTATTTCTGTCAGAAAGTGGAGTTCTCTTGAGTTTAACGGATAAATCGTTCTTATTGAATGGGAAACCTTACAAAGGCGAAGCAGTGGTTCAGTGGCAGGAAGTTCAGAATCCTTCGGAAATTGTGAAAGCCGGATTGAGTACGATGTCGGGTGATCGCTTGCTGGAAACACAAGGAATGTTCAGCTTAAATGCCTTTACTCCTGATGGAAAGAAACTCGAATTGAGCAGGGAAGGAGCATACATCCAGGTTCCTGCGGATGAGGTAAAAAACGGGATGAAATTATTCCAGGGAGTTCCACAGGCTAATGGAAAAGTTGACTGGCAGAACCCGGTAGAACTGGAACGGCTCCCGAAAC
>NZ_JASLCN010000117.1 GCF_030151805.1 Fluviicola sp. | reverse complement strand
ACAGTGATTACTATCCGTTTGGGATGGAAATGCCGGGAAGACATACCAACGAAGGAGCGTATCGTTTTGGTTACAATGGCATGGAGCTGGATAACGAGGCGAAAGGAAATGGGAATTCGTATACGACGGAGTTCAGGCAGTATGATCCGCGGTTGGGAAGATGGTTGAGTTTGGATCCGCTGATGGCTGAATTCCCATGGATGAGTCCGTATGTGGCGTTTGATAATAATCCTGTTTACTACACTGATCCACTAGGGTTGGCTGCTAAAGGAGGGCCTGGAGATCCTCCTACTGCAACAAAGATAGTTCGGACAACAACTAAAATAACTAAAGCTGATCATGAGCAAATGCAAAGATTAGTTAAGGAAGCTCAGGATATAATTAATGAAAAAAAACCTGAACCTTCTCCAAGTCCGACTAAAGCATTAATGAGGAGAATACCAGTGGTTGGAACTGCTATCGTTGTTATGGAATTATTGGAGGTGTCTGAAAGGGATATGCTTAAAATAGCTTATGGCGCTCTTCAATATTATGAAACTCAAACATCTCCTACTGAAGATGATGAAGAGCAAGCAAAGAAAGTATTGAGAGGGTTAAAGGCAGCAAAAGTTACTGTTAAAAATAGCTCCGATCAAATTGAAATATTTACCAACAATCCTTCGACTCTTAGTGATGATTATATGTCGGGGGTGAGATGGCGGATTCAAAATGGAAAAGCTAGAGCTAGTGATTGGCAATATGCAAAGGAAGCTTATGCAAGATCTGATAAATCATTTAAAGATGCTCATGAAGGAAAAGTGTTAAGGCAGGAAACAATTGTTACTTTTACACAAGGAAGGGGAGAGTTTGCTAAAAAAATATCTGTTACATTACCTGATGGATACAAGAAAACGAACTATAAATCGCATGGTCAAAATATGTATCATAACAAAAAAACAGGCAGTTATATTACCCCTGATCAAGATGGACACAATGGAGGAGTCTGGAAAAAAGCTTCATCAGTGGAAAATTTAGGGAGTAAAGAAACTCGTGAGGGAACTTATAATGAAGAATTAGAAAAAGTTGGAGATTAAATAAGATATGGAAAGTCAAATTATAATGGAAAACGTTCAGTTAAAAGAAGGAACTTTTTACTATGAACTTAGAGAGAAATCTAAATTTGATGTAGGATTGTATAATCAGTTTATTTATCTACTTATTAATTCGATTGATTCTATCGACGATGAAACTATGAGATGCAAACTTTCACTTCAGATGTGGGAATTATTTTTTTTAATATCTAAAAGTTTAATCCACCATCAGAATAAATTTGATATTTATAAAATAAAAGGTATTGATAATGAGTTGATTTCAAAAATAGTAAATGACATGTATGAAATCGGAAATTTGATCTCATGGAAAAAAGAAATCAATTCTAATGACTATTTTGTTGGGTAGTGTTATCAATCATCACTTTTGGTAATTAGAAACGTATAAGAAGCTGATTTTTAAATAGAATATTGTTGTAAGATTGAAAAGACGAGTGAGGTTAACCCCTCACTTGTTTCATTTTAAATCATTCTGAATACTCGAAATGCGGTAATTCCGTATCGGAAAATGTATGCAAGTGGAACCTACGAAGCGGTGGTGATTATGAACAGTGATTACTATCCGTTTGGGATGGAAATGCCGGGAAGACATACCAACGAGCAGAATTACCGCTTTGGGTATAACGGAATGGAGCTGGATAATGAGGTCAAAGGAAATGGGAATTCGTATACGACAGAATTCAGGCAATATGACCCGAGATTGGGAAGATGGTTGAGTTTGGATCCGTTGATGAGTAAGTTTCCATGGATGAGTCCGTATGCGGCATTCAATAATAACCCGATATTCTATACTGATCCATTGGGGTTAGCTCCGGGAGGCCCGCCTGAAATCATTAATATTATCAAGACTGGGAAAAAAGAAAGTGCTGTATTCAAGCGTCTTCTTAAAGAAAATGGTATTACTGAAGAAAATTATCAAGATATAATATCATACGGTACCGGAACGTATACAATAAATGATAATGGAAACATTGTTTTGGACAAGAATTCAAGTACAGACGTTAAAAGAATGATTATTGAGTTAACCCATGAGTTAACAAACAGGAAAAATTTGGAAAGGATACAGGAATTGGATAGAAAAGTCGAAAGAGGTCTGATTACACCTGCTGAATATGCAAAAGAACTTGAAATAGTTGAATTAGATGGTCAGATAAATCAAGCTAAAGTAGCTGCAGCTATTGGGTATAAATATGGTAATAAAAATGCTGATAAGTTAATAGAAGCATACCGCAAAGACCCTTCTATCAACTTAAGAAAATACGTAAGTACTGGAGATGTTTTTTATGAAAAGTATAAGGCTCAAGGAGAACGTGCCAGAAATAATTATTTGAATAATAAAGCCAATATTCAGAAAATTCAAGACACTGAGATTAAATTTGATTCAAATGTGGCAAAACCAAGTAAGGATAAACAATATCTAATAGTTAAAGATTTGAAAACTGGAAAAGAACATCAGGTAACCAGAGATTCAAAGACAGGAAAGTACTATAAATATGATCCCAACAATGATGGTAAAGATGAAAAAAAACAAGAAAAAAATTAAACTAATATTATGAGGGTTATAACTTTTTTATCAATGACCATATTATTATGTGCGTCTTGTACAGATCTAGAGAATAAGACTGAAATAAAACAATCATCAAAAAATGCTAATCCATTAGCTGTAAAGGACTCATCGTTAGATTTTATTCAAAATAAAGAAATAAATTACAATATTGTTTTAATGTCATGTGATACCTGTGCACCTATAACCAATATAGGATATAGAGTAGTAGTGCAATTAACTGACGAACAAGAAAAAAAAATCAGGAAAATATCGGCTAAAAAATGGGCCGAATTACTAGAAGGTGATAGTACTGATTGGGCAAGCAATTTGATATTACATTACATTAATCAAAAGGATGCTTTCCATTTAAAAAATTACAATAGTGAAAAAGAGTGGAGAAAAGCATTCAAACAAGATGATGTCGAATATTGGGAAAAACATAATTATAAGTAATAGGGTAGGGTAGTGGGTAGTGTTATCAATCATCACTTTTGGTAATTGGAAAGGTATAAGAAGCTGATTTTTAAATAGAATCTTATAATAAGATTGAAAAACAAGTGAGGTTAATCCCTCACTTGTTTCGTTTTAAATGATTTTGAATGCTCGAAATGCAGTAAGTTTGTTCTACGTGTTATCAAACATCACCTGAATGAACTGCCGCATGGACGAAATAAAATGTGGATTGGATTTATTAATTTGTAAAGAGTTGAATGATGAAAAAGAGTATTCGATATTGTGCTTTAATTTTTGTTGCAGCTTTTTTTCAAAGTTGCAATAGCGAATCTAACAAATACGTTTATTCGGATGTGTCGAAATTTAAAAAGCTGATATATGTTAATAAACAAATCAAAGGAGTTAAATTTGAAATTACTGACGTTTTATTTACTGAATCGAGAAAGATTGAAAAAATAAATGATAATCCGGAAGATCCATACGTTATTTTTGCTGTGATAAAGCTTGATTCTGTATCGTATAAACAATTAACTGAACAAGTAAAATCTGAACCAGCAATTGATAATGTTCTTTTAACCAAGAAGTCTCTAAGAACTTGGTTTCCAAAAAGCATTAAAGAATCAATTTCGCCAAAAGGAAGATTTTTTAAATTTGAAAAGAGTGTCTATAATTCACATGTATTAATTAAATCCAATTCATACGATGGTGATTTTATATTCCTGGATGAAGATTCCATTTTCCTAACCCTTTTTTCCAAGAGATTCCGTACTTAAGGGCTAGGTGGTAGTATTGTCAATCATCACGATAATCAAAATAAAGTGTTTTTGTAGATTAGGATTAATGGAAGATATAGAAATAAATAGGGCAGATGATAACTTTAACTATACTGTAAGTTTATGCTCAACTAGTTTATTCAAAAAGAATAACGACGAAATTTTATATGATGTTTATGAAGAGTTTGATTCATATTCCTGGTCTTTTTTACATGAAAACACCTTGAATGTACTTTTAACGTCCGGACTAATAAATGAAGAGATATTTAAATTGTCATTTGAGCTTAGAGAGCTTTCGGTCAAACTATTTAGCTCTGATATTGATAGGTCGGTTGACGAATTAAAAAGAAATGAAAATTGGAAAGAAGTATTTTCATTATGTGATAGAATAATTGAGTTAAAAAAGGGAGTAATCCAAGGTTAGATAAGTGTATAATATGCGACAAAGTAACGCTGGTATTCTTTTAAGCTTCTTCCTGCTCATGACAGGATGCACTCAGAAGAAAGAAACACCTCAAAACAAAGAAATTGAAACCCCCGGTATAAATCACTTAAAAATCGCCTTGAAAAAGAGATTGTAGGTTTCTGGAGGTTGTATTCTGTTACATTTCAGGAGTCGCGAATGATTGATCATTCAAAACGGAAAGTACTGTCGAAAACCAGGTTAAGTGATACGATTCATATTGAGTTTAAATCGAATCATTCTTTTGAAATTAATTCTGAGTACATCGGGAAATGGAAATTTGAAGAATTAAACATCAAATTGAAAGGCAAAAACATTCAGCTTCCGGTACCTTTTTTCTGTAATTCAACCTATCAAATTGGCGTTCAAAAAACGTACTCAAAATTGACAGCAAATGTAAATATGGGAGGGAATTTGTACGAAGTTCAATATGTGCTTGTAAAGAATTAGAGATCTGCTATCTATGAAATCTGCAGGATCAGTGTGACTTTTTTCCCCTTCAAAAAAATAACTGAAACTTTTAAATCAAACAGAAAAACAATTTGGTACTCGTATTCCAATAGCTATAGGGAGGGAATTCGTAATTCGGCATTCGTAATTCGCAATGAATTCAATCACGCTTTCAAAACCCTTTTATCAATCATCTTGTTCTTATTCGCCAACTGACCACAAGCAGCATCAATGTCTTTTCCGCGGCTTCTGCGCACATTCACAATCAGATTGCATTTTTCCTCTAAGAAACGTGCAAAATCATCTACTTTCTGGCGATCAGCCTGGCGGTATTCGCCGTCGTCAATCGGGTTGTACTCAATGATATTGATCTTGCAGGGAACAATTTTGGCGAAATCAGCCAGTTCGCGGGCATCTTCCAAACCGTCGTTAAAATCTTTAAAAATGATGTACTCGAACGTCACGCGCGATCCTGTTTTCTCGTGGAAATACAACAAAGCCTCGGAAAGCGCTTCCAGATTGTTGGTATCGTTGATATCCATGATTTTGGAACGCTTCGTATCGTTTGCCGCGTGCAGCGATAACGCGAGGTTGAATTTCACCTGGTCGTCACCGAGTTTCTTGATCATTTTGGCAATTCCGGCAGTGGAAACCGTGATGCGTTTCGGAGACATACCCAAACCATTTTCATCCGTCAGGATTTCCGTACTGCGAACCACATTCTTGTAATTCAGCAACGGTTCGCCCATTCCCATGTAAACAACATTGGAAAGGTTCGTGTTGTATTTGTCCGTCGCTAAATTCTTGAGGTAAACCACTTGGTCCACAATTTCTCCGGCGCTCAGATTGCGCATCATTTTAAGCCGTCCGGTGGCACAGAAAGCACACGATAAACTGCATCCGACCTGCGAAGAAATACAAGCCGTCATCCGAGAAGTCGTCGGGATTAAAACACCCTCAATTACCTGGCTTTGTCCTTCGATTCCGAAAGCACATTTAATCGTTTTATCACTGGAAATCTGCTGATCTTCCACCGTAATTCCGTCGAAATAAAAAGCCTCCTGAAGCTTCTCCTGCAAACTTTTCCCGATATTGCCCATGGCCTCAAACGAATGAACCTGCTTCTTCCAAATCCAGTCATACACTTGCTTTGCGCGAAATGCAGGTTCCCCGAATGCAACGATAGCTGCTTTCAGTTCTTCGAGATTTAAATTCCGGATATTGATCAATTTGGACGACATGTTTACGACAATAAGGGCACAACGCTTGTGCTAAAGCTTCAGCGTCGGCACAAAGGTACGGCTCTTTTCCCGACAATTCAATAAATCAGAAGAACTTACAATTTTTTATAATCTTCGTAAAGCGTATTCAGGAAGTAAGAACAGTTCAATTGTTCGCGTTTGAAGTCCTTCGGCGAGTAAGTATTGTCGCCTACGATCTTCTGTTCCATGTAATACGTAAAATTTCCTTTGTCCGTTCCCCAGCCGTATCCGCGGATAATGGCATGGAAAGCAAATTGAGGCACTTTCGGGTTCATCAGATCCTTGCTGTACGGATAACGTGCAGGTTCACCTTTCATCTGGTAGATCAGCGTTGCAGCAATATCAGCTTGCGATCCGACCGTATGCACGCGTTTCCCGCGGTAAGATTTTTTGATTGGTTCCCCGTAAAACAACAACGGAACATGATAAAACTTTCCTTTTCCGGGATCAACCATTCCGGGAGCGGCATGTCCGTGATCAGCCACAAAAACAAACAGCGTGTTCTTATACCAGGAATGCTTTTTACAGTTTTTGATGAATTCACCCAAACATTCGTCGGCGTAAACCAAAGAATTCATGAAATCAGCCTCTTCACCCGTAAAATGTTTTCCTTTTCCCTGCGGTTGGTCATACGGAGCGTGCGTACTTCCCGTAAAGGCACATTGCAGGAAAGGCTTTTTGTGATCATTGATTTCCTTGATGAGAAACTTGTACAAATCGCGGTCGTAAAAGTTGAGTTTCCCGCGCGGAAGATCAGAAGGGAAATCATTTTCATCTTTCACCACGTCAAATCCGTGATCCATGAAATATCCGCCGATGTTTCCGTATTTTAAATCGCCGCTGAAAATATACGAGCTGTGATAGCCCCAGGCTTCCATATCCTCGTTCAGGCAATGCAGTTTGCGGTATTTTTCCGGCTGCATCGAAATGGAAACTTCCGGAAGCGTGTAATGTCCGCTGAAAATACTCGAATTCCCGATCTCAGAAGTCGTTCCGGTTGCATAAATATTGGTAAAAAGAACTCCGTTCTTAGCCAGTTTGTCGAAATGCGGAGTAGCACCTTTGTTCGGTCCCAAACTTCCGATTGCCTCTGCAGACCAGCCTTCCAGGACAATAAACACTACATTCGGGCGGTTATTTTCCAGGAAATAATTCGAATGCTCCCTGGGATAACTGTACCATTCTTCCACTGTTTTCCGGGCAAGTTTTTTATCCACTTTCGGAATGAACGCATCAATTTCCGAACGATTGTAAAGCAGGTAACTTTTCCCGAAGAAATAAAGCGAATTGATCGAAATATCGTTGGCAATTGCCTTGTTGGAATAGCTGGAAGCGTTGATATTCAGTGGAACCGGTTGGAATCCGCCCCGCAAAGAAATGAAAAACAAAAACAAAACAATGGCATAAGTAATCGGTAAAGCAATCCATTCAAATCCATGGCGGATTGTAGCCAAAGTCAAAGCCCCTTTTTTGAAGAATTTCCGTGAAAGGAAAATGTAAAGAGTTAATTGAACAAGCGCATACAAAATATACCAGAAAATCATCGAATAATTAGCCGTCCGGGCCACTTCATCCGGGTGCGACAAATGCATGAAAACACGCGAAGTCAGCTTGTGATTCCACTCTCCGTAAGCCACAATTTCACCGGCCTGAACCAACACCAAAAACACAATCGAAGCAATCAATGTAATTCTGAAAAGACGGCCCCACCATTTCCAGTTACTGTAATGCTGAATCAGACGAAACAAAAACGGAATCGCTGAAAGCCCCGCCGCAGTTGCCAAATCCAGTCGGAAAGAATAAACAAAGCTCAATAGCCACTCTCCCAGACCAACCTCCTTCAGTTTCCCGAAATGGTGAATAGAAAACAAAATCCGATGAATGTCAAAACAGACAATCCAGAAAAGTATGAGCTTAAAAACATCGCGAAAAGGACGAAGCATGAAATCTGATAATAGGATACAAATTTAGAGTTTATTTCTTGCGAAGGTATTTTTGTTCTGCTTTTCTTATGATAATCAGAAACTCTTAAAGAATCAGCCCATCAAATCCCGTTTATCACCTCAATTCCTATGTGTTCTATGTGCCCTATGTGGTAAAATTCCTCCCAGCTCGTCCAAAAAATCCTTGTGTCCTTCGTGGTTAAACCAACCAGCTTTTCAACCCCCATTCAGCGCTCTATAGCTATGTGTTCTATGTGCCCTATGTGGTAAAA
>NZ_JASLCN010000044.1 GCF_030151805.1 Fluviicola sp. | reverse complement strand
AGGATGCTTTTCTTCCCGATTTTCAGCCGGTTGTCTGATTTCAATTCAATGACTTTCGTCAGGTTTAAACCCGAATCGCGGACTGCATTTTTGAGCGTTTGCTGAACTTGCTTGTTTTTGAGTGAATGTTCATAAAAAGTAATCAAACGACCTTCGTATTGAATCATTCCGCAAAACCGTTTCCCTGAAAAGATCTGAAGCTCGTTCCCTGAGAATTTATCGTGTCGTTTCCAGGAAATAAATAAAAAGCAACACGCCAATGCTGCAAAAGGCAATTTGGGAATCACCTGTTTGATCAATGTTTCATAAGTACAATAACCAATCAGCCCGATCAATAGTAAAAATTGGACGAAATTCAATTCAAAACCTGCTGCCAAACCTCCCGGAATCCGGTCCACAAACCCAATTCCCAGGACTAGGAGTTGTAACGAAATAACAGTAAGGAAAATAATGAGCGTGTTGAAATAAGGAATCCACGCGGTGAAAACGAGGAGGATGAGAAAAAGCAGCACGATGAATCCCAAAAGCATAACAACGATGTTGGAAAGCAGGAAATAATTGGGAAACTGATGAAACCAGTAAAGCATAAACGGAGTGGTTGCAATCGTCGCAGCAATTCCGATAGCGCTTCCTTTCCAAAGCCAGTCGAGCCATTTGGGTTTTATGTGGATGAGTTGATAAACCGGATTCTGAAAGAGAAAAATGCCGATCAAAGCAACATAGGAAAGCTGAAATCCGATATCGAAAAGGTAATACGGATCATACATCAGCAATACAACTGCGGAAAGAAGCAGGTTGTTCATCCCGTTATTTTTACGGCTCAAAAGCTGACCTAAAGTCAAAATGCTGAACATCACGACAGCCCGGATAACAGAAGGTGAAGCACCGCTTAACAATCCGAAACCCCAAATCAGAACGACGGAGAAAATGATGGCTTGTTTCTTTGAAATCCATTTGCTGAAAAATCCGAGAATGGTTTGGAAAATGATCAGGATAATCCCGACATGCAATCCCGAAACGGCCAAAACGTGCATTGCTCCTGTGTTTGAAAAGGAATCGAGTACTTCCGGATCAATTCCGGCTTTGTTTCCAAGCAAAAGCGCCACACCGATTCCCGAAACGGATTCCGGAAGCCAGCTTCGCATGTTTTGCGCAATTTGGTCCTGCCATTTCGAAAAGAAAATGGGGATATTGGTTCTCGTACCTGTCTTTGAGATGCAGTTGGAAGGAATGAATGCCCGTCCGATGTAATGATGTGTTCCGTAATAATAAGCGGCATCAAAACTACCCGGATTTGTTTCTGTTCTGAAAACCTCCAAAGCAGTTTTGAAAGCCACGTAATCACCGGTAGAATAGATACTTTCCAAAGTGTCGAGTGTGAGAATGATATTTCCGGAACCTGAAACTTGCTTTCTTCCGTCGCTTGTTTTTTCCAGGCTGATGTGAATGGTCTGATAACCGGATTCTGAAATATTGGATTTGAAAACAGTCCCGAAATTGACCTTCCCCGAAAGATCCGCAATGGCAGAAGTGTCTGTCTTTACCAGTTCTGTTTTTCCGAAGCCCAGGAGCATAAAACCGCAAACGGAAAGCGCGATTGTTACCTCGTCCAATAGAAAGGAATTCTTGAATAAGTTGGAGAAAACCAGGTAGAGAATCAGTAAAATGACAAGTGCCAGAATACTTAATCCAATAAGGCCCGATTGTTCGCCTGAAATGAATGAAAACAGAATGCCGAGAATTAAACCCAGCGTGATAGGTAATAGTGGCATATGTGTATAGCGGTTTTGAGTGAAATACGATACTAATCTAATAAATTGTAAGATAGAAGATATCCCGAATTGATTTTTCTTTGTTTCTTTACAATCAAAACTTTACAAACCAAATTATGTTGAAACTGAATTATTTCGTACCTGCTTTGACCCTTAGCTTAGCCCTGGCATCGTGTGGAGATAGTGAGTCCGATAAAAAAGAAACCGCAACAGTTGAGACAACTACTACGACTTCTCAGGAATCATCTGAGAATGATTACGTTTTGCCTCAGCCGATCACGTTAGCCAATGCGTTTAAAGCAGCCGGATTGAAATACCAGGCAGGAAAAACAAATCCTGTCGGAAATGCGGAGAAATATGCGCTTAAAATTGATCAATTGATGAATCTCGGAGTTTACTCCACGGATTTGGCATATTGTGCCATCAATTCCAAGTCACAGGAAGCGCGCGAATACCTGGCTGTAATCCAGAAAGTGGGTTCCAAAGTTGGTTTGGAGAGCGTTTTTGCCGATAAGGAATTAATCGCAAAATTTGATAAAGAAATGGGGAATCCCGTAGCATTGGAAAACCTGATTTACGATATTCAGGAAAAAACCGATGTATACATGGAGGACAATGACCTGAGATATTTGGGAGATATTCAGTTTGCCGGAGCGTGGATCGAAGGAATGTATTTGGGAATCGACAATACGAAAGAACAGGCTGAAATCGGGAAAGCTTTGGTAGAACAAATGAGTTTGTTGAAGAACATTATCAAAGGTTTTAAAAGTCATCCTGGACAGGAAGATGCCCGCTTGAAAGAAGTGATTGCTTTGTATGAAGGAGTTTTAAATACGTATGAAAATCAACCTTCCGTGAAAAAAGTCTCTAAAAATATTAATATTGAAACTCCGGAATTGACTGAAGCGGAATACCAGGCTTTAGCGAAAGAAGTGAAAAAGGTTCGTGACAACATTGTTAAACCCGGAAAATGATTTTTATGAAAAAACTAACTGCGTTTTATTTGCCTCTTATTGTTTGTTTCTTTTGGATATCGTTAGTTTCCGGAGGAAATGACAGTGCTTTGGAAGCACAGATGAATACTCTGAAACAAGAATGTAAGGAGCTGATTACCGGAACCCGCTATGAAGGTTCCAAAATTACATACTACCATGTAGGAGCCTCAAAACAAACCAAGAACATCGAGGTGTTTATGTTTCTTTCGAATGAATATCAATTTGCTGTCAGTGCAAAAAAATGTTCCGTTCCGGTGTCCATAAAAATATACGATGCCCCGACCGAGGTAAAAGGTCGTACGCTGATCGAAGAGTTTAAAAAAGTCCAGGGAAAGAACTGGAAATTTTCTTCTAATGACCTGAATGAGAAGTATTTAAAGAAAAAACCGGGATCGGACCGCTTGAAAAATATTCACATTGAGTATAGTATTGCGTCCGGGAAAGAATCAAAAGAAGGAATTGTTTTGGTTTACGGTAACAAATCTTAATAGATTATATGAGGCTTTTTGCCAGATAAAGCCTATTTTTGCACTAAATTTTGTAAGTGATGATTAATGTAACTCTTCCTGACGGATCAGTTAGACAATACGAAGCAGGAGCAACAGCATTGGATGTTGCTCTTAGCATTTCTGAAGGATTGGCTCGTAACGTATTGGCAGCCAAAGTGGATAACGTGGTAATCGACGCAACTCGTCCGTTGACGGGTGACTGCACCTTGCAGTTGCTGACCTGGAACGACGATGAAGGAAAATCGACCATGTGGCACTCTTCAGCTCACTTAATGGCCGAAGCATTAGAGTTTTACTATCCGGGAATTAAATTGGCGATCGGTCCTCCGGTTGCGAACGGATATTACTACGATGTGGATTTTATGGATTATTCGTTCAAGGAAGAAGATCTGGATAAAATCGAGCAAAAAATGAAGGAGCTTGCAAAGCTAAAGAATCCGTTTGTACGCAAAGAGGTTTCCAAGGCGGATGCATTGGCATATTTTACAGAAAAAGAAGATCCGTATAAATTGGAGTTGATCCAGGATCTTCCTGACGGATCAATCACGTTTTACACACAAGGAAACTTCACGGATTTATGCCGTGGACCTCATATTCCGGATACCGGATTTATCAAGGCTGTAAAATTAATGTCGATTGCCGGAGCTTATTGGCGCGGTGACGAAAAGAACAAGCAGTTGACGCGTGTTTACGGAATTACATTCCCGAAACAAGCTGAATTGACAGAATACCTGGAGAAAGTGGAAGAGGCAAAGCGTCGTGACCACCGCAAACTGGGGAAAGAATTGGAATTGTTTACCTTCTCTCAGAAAGTAGGACAAGGTTTGCCATTGTGGTTGCCGAAAGGAGCTGCATTGCGTGAGCGTTTGGAGAACTTCCTGAAGAAAGCACAGCGTAAAGCTGGTTACGAGCAGGTAATCACTCCGCATATCGGAAACAAGGAGTTGTATGTGACTTCCGGTCACTACGAGAAATATGGAGCGGATTCGTTCCAGGCAATTAAAACTCCGGATCCGAATGAAGAATTTTTGCTGAAGCCGATGAACTGTCCGCATCACTGCGAGATTTTCAAAAGCAAGCCGCGTTCATACAAAGATCTTCCTGCCCGTTTTGCGGAGTTCGGAACAGTATACCGTTACGAACAAAGTGGTGAGTTGCATGGATTGACACGTGTTCGCGGGTTTACTCAGGATGATGCACATATTTTCTGTACGCAGGATCAGGTGAAAGACGAGTTCAAGAAAGTAATTGATTTGGTGTTGTATATTTTCAAAACACTGGATTTCCAGAATTTTAAAGCTCAGATTTCACTGCGGGACCCTGAAAATCCGTCAAAGTATATCGGAACAGATGAAAACTGGGCGAAAGCGGAAAGCGCCATTATTGAAGCAGCAGCAGAAAAAGAATTGCCTACGATCGTTGAGTTGGGTGAAGCAGCATTTTACGGGCCGAAACTGGATTTCATGGTTCAGGATGCACTTGGAAGAGAATGGCAGTTGGGAACAATCCAGGTAGATTACAATTTACCTGAGCGTTTTGAGTTGGAATATACGGGTACGGATAACCAAAAACACCGCCCTGTAATGATCCACCGTGCGCCTTTCGGATCAATGGAACGCTTTGTGGCGGTATTGTTGGAACACTGTGCGGGAGACTTCCCGTTGTGGCTGGCAACTGAGCAAGTTGCAATCCTGCCGATCAGTGATAAATACAACGAATATGCGAAAGATGTTTTAGAATTGCTAAATAATTCCGATATTCGCGGCTTCGTTGATGACCGTAACGAAAAGATAGGCAAGAAAATACGCGAGGCAGAACTGAAAAAAATCCCGTTCATGTTAGTTGTCGGAGAGAAAGAAGCTGAAGAAAAGCAAGTCTCTGTAAGACAACGCGGAGAAGGTGATAAGGGTTCTTTGGGAGTAGATGAGTTTGCTGCTTTAGTTCGCCAAGCGATTGAAAAAGAATTGTCGACAAATGTTTAATTAACTGAATGAAAAAAGACAACAGAAGACCTGTAAGAAAAGAAGACAACGATCAACACCGCATAAACGGGAAAATCACTGCACGTGAAATCCGTTTGGTAGTCGAAGGTGAAGAGCCTCAGGTGATGACCACATCTGCAGCTTTACAGTTGGCAGAAGAACAGGAAATGGATTTGGTGGAGATTTCTCCGAATGCGGTTCCGCCGGTTTGTAAGATTATGGATTACCGTAAATTCTTATACAACCAAAAAAGAAAACAAAAAGAATTGAAGGCAAAACAAAGTAAAGTTGTTTTGAAAGAGATTCGTTTTGGTCCGAACACGGATGATCATGATTTTCAATTTAAATTGACGCATGCCCGTAAGTTTTTGGAAGAAGGTTCGAAGGTAAAGGCATACGTGTTTTTCCGTGGTAGAACGATTGTCTTCAAAGATAGAGGTGAGATTCTATTGTTGAAATTTGTTCAGGAATTAGCTGACCTTGGAACCTTGGAACAAATGCCGAAACTGGAAGGGAAGCGAATGATTGTGATGATCAACCCGAAGAAGAAATAGGAAAAATGGAGAATTGAAAATTGAAAAATTGATAAGGGCAACCCTCTTTTCAATTCTACATTTTCAATTTTAAATTATAATTGATAAAGTGCTCATTTTTTAAAGAAAAAGAGAAATGCCAAAAATGAAAACAAATTCCAGTGCTAAGAAGAGATTCACAGTAACTGGGTCTGGTAAGATCAAGAGAAAACACGCTTTCAAAAGCCACATTCTTACGAAAAAAACCAAGAAGCAAAAACGTAATTTGACTCACGCAGGTTTAGTACACGATGCTGACTTGTCGAACGTTAAATTGATGTTGAATATGAAGTAAAAGCAGAACTTACGTTCGCTTTACTTTATAAATTTAAGTTCCGATTCGATACGAGGTATTTGTTTGCGGAACGGTATTGTTAACCAAGTATTGAGTACCAAAGTCA
>NZ_JASLCN010000028.1 GCF_030151805.1 Fluviicola sp. | reverse complement strand
ACCTGAGCATCTCCAACGATATCTCCACGCTGGTAAACAGTTCCGTCTACAGGAACCCCTGAAATAGCAGAACCTTTCTTACGCAATACAAGGAATCCTTCAGCAGTTGAAGCTGTAAATGATCCTGTTAATCTGTAAGACTTTACATTTGAGAATACCAGATTTGTAGGTTGGTTTGCCGGCTCAGTTGCCAAAGTACCACCAATTCCGTACAAGTTAATAACGTATGCTGCTTCATCTGCATCATCGCTGTTAATCGTCAATACCGCATTTCTGTTTCCGGCAGCAGCAGGTGTAAAGTTAACTGTCAATGGTTGAGTTGCACCGGCAGCAACTGTTGAAGGGAAAGATGCAACAGTGAAATCAGCCGCATTAGCTCCTGAAATAACTGCACTTGAAATATTCAAGGCATTAGCAGTTCCAAGGTTTTCAACATCAAAAGTAAATGGAGTCATTGTTGAAACAGGAGAGTTCACAGCTTGTGTACTTCCTGAAACAAGCGTTGTACCGCTGTATTTCACATTGATCTCTTGTGCAGGTGTTGCTGCTCCAACAGCAATATTTACGTCATCCAACCCGATATTTCCTCCAACTTTGTTGGTATAAATAAATCGGATATAACGTGTTGTTGCCTGGGGAACGTCTGTATACATCTGGCACGTAGCTGCAGGAGGCGCAGTATGCGCATGAAGCGTTGTATACGTTGTTCCGTTTCCGGACTCTTCAACTGTAAAAGTACCTCCGCTGAAAGAGTTTCCAGCCAGATAGTAAGTCAAAGCACCCGGGTTGCTCGCAAAGTAAATGATCAGATAATCACCAGTATTATCAAATTTCATTGCAGGAGGCGTATTTCCGGAAGCAGTATAAAAACCAGTTCCTGATTCAGACCATCCTGTAGGAAGCGTCGTTGTTGTAAAACTCCAGCTTGTCGGCAAAACCGCTTGTGAGTATGATACCATACTCACTAACAAGCTGAAAAATAAAGTGTAAATTATTTTATTCATCTGTTGTTTGTTTATATTCCTATTTTTAAACCAAGGTTAAATCTTCTCCCCATTCCAACAAACACTGTTGCTGAGCTGGCGTCGAAGTTCGCTCCGTTTTGTGAATCCGTGATGTATACTTTATCCAGGATATTCATGATTCCACCATTCAATGTGAAGTAGACCTTAGAAACTCTGAATGTATATCCAAAATTAAAATCCAATAATCCGTAGCTAGGCATTTGCCATGATTCGCGGTCTTTATTAGCACCAACCAGTGCCAAAGGATCGAAATTTGCGAAATTTTTACCAAAGAATGTGTATCTAACTTTAACATACAAATCTTTAATAATCTCATAGCGGAATGAACCTCCAATCTGCAACTGAGCCGCATCACCTACGTGTACGTTTTTCGCGCTGAAGTCAACTGAATCGACCATCTGTCCATTGTTATCCACAATGTACACTTTTGTTCCCGAAATCGTTTTCCAGTCAGCTAATGTAAACACCCCTTCAAAATTCAGTTTCTTGGTGATGTTATAATTGAAATCTACTTCAATTCCTTTATGCAAGGCATCCAATCCGTTGATATTGTAAGAGAATGTTCCGTCCGGAGTAACAACCGAAGGAGTGTATTGAGGCGGCTTGTTTTTCCACAAAGTGTAATAAAGGTTCACGTTAGCTGCAAACTTCTTCACTCTGTAACCGTATCCCAACTCGATAGAAGATACTTTCTGGTTTTTCGTTTCTAAAAACGGGAAGTTATTATTATCGAAAACAGTATTCATCTTCGGAGCAATACTCAAATATCCTACGTTCATAAATACATTCTGACTCTTCGTGATATTGTAGTTTACACCTCCTTTAATCGTTCCGCCCAAAAACCACTTTCTGTCTGTTGTTGCAGCTCTTGCTTCAGCAGATTGGTTAGTGTATTTCTGTCCGTTGTATAAAACTGTGTCTCCGTATCCAACAACCTGACGCATCGTTGTATCAGCAAAAACCAAATCCTTCTTCTTGAAGAAATCAATTCGCTGATTTCCTGTTTCAGAAAGTGAACCTGTCAGGAACGTAGACCATTTGTTCTTTTTGTACTCAACCTGTCCGAAAGCTCCACCCCACATCACAATCGCATCATTGTAATAAGAAACCTTATCACCAACACGCTTCATGGCATATCCAAGGTTACTTAAACCTTTCGGTTGGTTTTTATCCGAGTTATCAATGGCGTAATCTCCACCCATCAAATCATAAATCGTCTGATAGTGACTTCCTCTGTAATAACGCGCATCCAAACCAAAAAGCGTTGAGATACGCTCATTGATTTTGTATGAAACAGAAGTAATTATCCCCCCCCATTTGTGATCATTGTTTGCAGATCTTAAATAGTTGGAAGAAGAATGTTCTGTTGTACTGTACAAATTCGAAAAGCTGGTAGAATTCTGATCATAAATTCCCTGGAAGTTATACAAACCAGTTGTCGTATCACGTGCAGGAGTATTCTTTGTGGCAGTACCACCTCCTTTACCGATAGACAAATACGCGATGGTTGTCCAGTTGAATTTATTGTTCGGGCTCCAGGAATGTGACAAATTGAATTGTGGTTTGTGGAAGTAGTTCACTTTCTCATTAAACACTTCTCCGTTAATCATTCCGTAATTCGGGTTGTACTTGTTTCCGCGCGCTCCAATACTTTGAGTTGTGTAATACAAGTTACTTGTTTTTCCTACGGAATCCAATTGTCTCAGGTAGTCAACTCCGGTTTGTTTTGCCAGTTTTTCATCTATAACAGCAATCGGTAATTTCGTCGTTCTCTGACCGTGAGATTGAGGTGCACCGTTTACTCCGAAGCTTAGCAAATGTTTTCCGAATTTCTTCTGAACTTTGAAAAAGTATGACCACGCATCGTCAAATGTTGCATCTGCGTAGCTGCTTCCCCATTTTCTGGAACCTGCAATGGAGATTCCCCAGTTACCTTTCATCAATCCGGTATTCAATCCGAAAGAAGCTTTGTACAATCCGTAGCTGTTCACTTCCTGTTTTGCATGAACGCCAAATTTCTGGTCAATTCCTTTGGTCATGATGTTCATAGTTCCTCCAACGGAAGTAATTGCCAGTTTGGAAGCTCCCAAACCTCTTTGAACCTGGATCGTTTTGGTGATATCACCCAAACCGTCCCAGTTACTCCAGTAAACCTGCCCATTTTCCATGTCGTTTACCGGAACACCATCCACCATAACAGCTACATTTCGCTGGTCAAATCCGCGGATAGAAATACGGGAATCTCCCGATCCTCCTCCCTGCTCAGTTGCATACACACCCGGCGTGGAGTTCAAAATCATCGGTAAATCCCGGGTTCCTAAATCTTCAGCAATTTGTTTTGCCGAAATATTCGAAAATGCGATAGGTGTCTCCCGGAGTTTTGCAACATCCCGAACGATTTCAACCTCATCAATAATGTTATCACTTGATTTAAGTGTGATATTATGCGTATAGTTTGTGTTCCCTACCGATACTTCAGCTTTGTAGTTCTCAAAACCATAGTATTCCATTGTAATGGTATGTTTCGAGTTCTTTGCAACCTGGAATGTATATTTTCCATCAATATCTGAAAGCACTTTGGTAGTTGAATCACAAGCTACAACTGCATCAACGATTGGCTCATTCGTTTCAGGGTCTGTAACAATTCCACTGAGTGTAACCGTTTCCTGAGAGAAAGCGGTTACACCAATGAATAAGCAAAAAATTATCAGTAGATTTTTCATAAATAGCATCAAAGGCATTATAAAAACAGAGAACGGATTACTCGATTATAATGCTTTGTTGTGAAGAAGATTTGTCAGTAAAATTGATTCTTAACAAATATGCTCCTTTTTTCAAATCGCTTGTAGAAACAGCTGCAGCCATACTTTGGTCGTTTTTAGCTTCTCTTGAAACCACTTTTCCAAGTAAGTCAACTACTTCGATTGTTTCAATCGTATTGTTCGTAGAAACGTAAATAATACCGTTTGAAGCCGGGTTAGGGTAAATTGAAACGGTGTTCAATTTATTTTCACCAACACTTAGGAAACAATCACATGTGTGAGATCCCAATTGTGTCCAAGTATCTTTTGGTAACGAATCCCATTGCTGATTTACGATAAATGGATCCGGGTTTACAGTTACACCTGTCTTAACGGATGACTTACGAATCAGTGTGTGGTTTTCTGTCCAAACACGACCAACAGAACCATCATATGGAGGTTGATCTCCCCAACCATAAGAATTTGTTATCGCAGCATCACCGATTTTCCCCATCAAATCAATCATCACTGAATTCTTGAACAATGCGATTGCATCGTTTCCGTTCATGTAAGTAGGAGCCGGATAAGCATGATCCAATTGGTTTGCCAATAACTGCAACGCAGGAGAGCATTTCGGAGAAGGCGGATTCGTCATATCAACCATCTGACCGTTTACAACAACAAATGTAGCATATGGCTGAATCGTTCCTGTCAGGTTCAAAACACCACCTGCGTTAGAAGTATTTTGTCCGTTTGAAAAACGTTCAATTCTGTAACCAGACAAATTAATCGCTGCACCTGTCGGGTTATACAATTCGATTGCCTTATCGTTTCCTGTTCCCTCAACATACTCGGAAATAAATACTTCCGAACAATTTTGAGCGTGAGCAACACCAGACAACATTCCTAAAAAAAGTAATGTTCTTTTCATAACTTATTGATTATTAAATTTACAGATAAAATACGCGGAACAGGTATAAGAAATTCTCCCAGCACAGTTGCTGAATAATAACACCAAATTCTTCGGGCGAAGTCTTTGCTATTATGGAAAAGTTTCATTTCTATTTCATTATACCAATTGTTTTATTTCCAGATGGTTTCAGTCTGCCAGAATGCAACATCAAGGAGAACACCCAGAAATTTTCGGGACAAAGTTAAATCAAATTATCTTTCCTAACATTACTTAATTGTTAACAATCAACTAAGGTTATGAACGCGGGATTCCTTTAATGAACCTGATATCCAACAAGCTGTTAACTATTTTACACCACTCATCAATAATTCACTTCATTCGGAATGCTTTTTGGTTATTTTTGCTCAAAACACGATTATATGAAAATTAAATTAGTCATTTCCTTTATCTGTATTGTCTCTTTTTCATTTGCTCAAAACCTGAGTGTTGAAAGCATTTGGAAATCGGGAGAGTTCTATCCAAATCGCATTGAAGGGTTCACTGCTTTAAGTGACGGACAGTCTTTTACCAAAATTGTAGAAGAAGACGGAAAATTCCTGATGAAAAAATACCTGTTCAAAGATTACAAAGGAGCGGGAACCACCTTAGTAAACCTTTCGGAGATTCAGTTTAATGGAAAACCACTCGAATTTGATGACGGTCAACTGAGCAAAAGCGGAAAATGGCTGTTGATTCAGACTAATACTGCTTCTATTTACAGACACAGTTATTCGACTACTTATTATATCTACAATATTCAAAGCAAGGAAACACACAAAATTCATTCTTCTGAAGCCCCGCAAACTTTGGGAACGTTCTCTCCGGATGAAACGAAATTGGGATACATTGCAGGAAACAACCTGTTCGTATATGACCTGACGAATTATTCTTCCAAACAAATTACGTTTGACGGAAAACAAAACAGTATTATCAATGGTACAACCGATTGGGTTTACGAAGAAGAATTTGCAATTACACAAGGATTCGAATGGTCTCCGGATTCAAAATACCTGGCTTTCATGCGTTTTGATGAAACGGATGTAAAACAATTCCAGATGGCGATGTACGGAAAGTTGTATCCGGATGAATATACCTTCAAATATCCGAAAGCCGGAGAAGCAAACTCGAAAGTTACTTTCCACATTGCAAATATCGGAACGGGAAGCATCAAACCGGTTGCTTTGGGGGAATACGAATATTTGCCGCGTTTCCAGTGGTCACCGATTAAAAATGAAGTATTTGTTTCCACTTTGAATCGTCACCAAAATCACGTGAAATACCATTTGGTAAGTAATCCTGAAAATCCTTCCGACCGCATTTTTTACGAAGAAGAATCCAGTACTTACCTGGATGCAGACAATGTAATTCTGTTAAAAGACGGAAACTCGATGCTGCGTACTTCTGAAAAAGACGGATACAACCACATTTATCATTTGACTTTCACCGGAACACTCAGCCAGGTTACGAAAGGAAACTGGGACGTAATAGATCTATACGGAATTGACGAAAAGAAAGGAACTGTTTTCTATTCCTCTTCTGAAAACGGTGCGATCAACAAAACGCTCTATTCCATCAATTGGAAAGGAACGGATAAAAAAATGTTATCCGCAGCTGCAGGATATAATGATGCGGAATTTGCTCCGGGATTCAATTATTTCATCCGTACGAGCTCAACGGCAAATACGGTTCCTACTTATACCTTGTGTGACCGTGCAGGAAAAGAACTGCAGGTTTTGGAAGCAAACACAGCTCTTCAACAAAAGTTCAACAATATGAATCTGAGCAAAAAGGAATTCCTGCAAGTAAATGGTGCTGCCGGAAAACTGAATGCATGGATGATGAAACCTGCAAATTTCGACCCGAATAAAAAATACCCGGTATACTTTAATGTATACTGTGGACCGGGAAGTAACATGGTTACCAATGATTACGATGGGCCGAACTACCTGTATCATCAATTATTGACTCAAAAAGGATACATCGTATTTTGTGTTGACACGAGAGGAACGCAATTCCAGGGGGCAGCATTCAAAAAATCGACTTACTTGCAACTTGGAAAGTTAGAAACCGAAGATTTGATCGCGGTTGCGAAAGACCTGCAAAAAGAATCCTATGTAGACCCGAACAGAATCGGAATCATGGGATGGAGCTATGGAGGTTTCATGACTTCTCTTGCCATGACGAAAGGTGCCGATGTATTCAAAATGGGAATTGCAGTAGCTCCGGTTACCAACTGGCGCAATTACGACAATATTTATACGGAACGTTTCATGAGAACTCCACAGGAAAATGCAAGTGGTTATGACGATAATTCTCCTGTCAATTATGCAGACAAGCTGAAAGGCAAATTTTTGTTGATCCACGGTTCCGCAGACGATAACGTACATTATCAAAACACGATGGAATTCATCACTGCTTTGGTAAAAGCAAACAAACAATTCGAACTGTTCATTTACCCAAATAAAAATCACGGAATTTACGGTGGAAATACCCGTAATCATTTATATACGATGATGTTGGATTTCACGTTGAAAAACCTGTAGTTTTTGCTTCAGGCAGTCATCAGATCCATCATCCGGACACGTTTCAATTTCGGAGCTATTCAGGTAGTCAAATACAGGGATAGCTCCCATTGGAGCGAATGGAGTTTAAGCCTGCTCCTGATTCCTGTTGGGATTGTTAATTGCTCCGTCTGCTTTCACTCATATCTACAGTTTACGAAAACCATCTAAAAACCAACTCATTTATTCGGGCTTCGGTCTACTGAATGTGGCGTACTTTTTCATCAGCTGGAATAAGCTCCACATTTTATCCGGAGCGATGACCAGTTAAACAGTCTCAAAAACGTAAAACAAACGCTTTCAACTTTTTAGCTACTTATCATTTTGCCACTTTTTCGAGTTACTGATAAACTATCCTAATTTTGCAAAAAAAGATTGCTTTGAGAAGATTATCGTATTTAATTCTTTATTAATTTAGTGCGGCTAATAAAATTGTTAGATAATACTCTTATAGATCATCATGAGCAAAGTTGCGAAAATCGAATTAGACGGGAAGGTATACGAATTCCCGGTTGTACAAGGTACAGAAAATGAATTGGCTATTGACATTTCAAAATTGCGTCAGGAAACAGGATACATTACACTTGATGCAGGTTACAAAAACACTGGGGCAACTTATAGTGCCATTACATTTCTGGATGGTGAAGAAGGAATTCTTCGTTACCGTGGTTATCCGATCGAACAATTGGCAGAAAAAGCGAGCTTCATTGAAGTTGCTTATTTGTTGATCTACGGAGAACTTCCAACTCAGGCTCAATTGGATGAATTCATTTCAAGCATTACCAAACACACATTGGTACACGAAGACATGAAGCAGTTCTTTGAAGCATATCCGGCTCAGGCTCACCCGATGGGAGTTTTATCTGCAATGGTTTGTTCTCTTTCTACGTTCTACCCGGAATCTTTGGATCCGAACAGAAGCGCGGAGAAAAAGAACCGAACAATTTTACGTTTGTTAGCAAAATTACCGACGCTTGCGGCTTGGTCATACAAAAACTCGATGCGTCACCCGTTCATGTATCCTAAAAATGAATACGATTACGTAAAGAACTTCTTATACATGATGTTTGCAATGCCGACTGAAGATTACAAAGTGGATCCGGTGGTTGTTGATGCATTGAATAAATTATTGATCCTCCATGCTGATCACGAGCAAAACTGTTCTACTTCTACCGTTCGTATCGTTGGTTCTTCCCAGGCAAACCTTTACGCTTCGATTTCTGCAGGTATTTCTGCACTTTGGGGTCCTCTTCACGGTGGAGCAAACCAGGCCGTAATTGAAATGTTGGAGAAAATCCATAACGACGGTGGTGACGTAGACAAATGGGTATTGAAAGCAAAAGACAAGGACGATCCGTTCCGTTTGATGGGATTCGGACACCGCGTTTACAAAAACTTCGATCCTCGCGCTACAATCATCAAGAAAGCTGCTGATGACGTATTGGAGAAATTGAAAATCAATGACCCGTTATTGGAGATTGCTAAGAAATTGGAGAAAGTAGCATTGGAAGATGAGTACTTCAAATCAAGAAACTTATATCCGAACGTAGATTTCTATTCAGGAATCATTTACAAAGCGCTTGGAATTCCTTCCGAAATGTTTACAGTTATGTTTGCATTGGGTCGTCTTCCGGGATGGATTGCACAATG
>NZ_JASLCN010000024.1 GCF_030151805.1 Fluviicola sp. | reverse complement strand
CATCAATATATGTTTTCCCGTTTGCGTCAATCAACGAGGTTGCTTCTGCCCGAACAATACACAAAGGTTCACCGGCAGTTTGCATTTGGGTAAAAGGATGCCAAACGTGTTGTTTATCCTTTTCTAAACTTGTTGCTCTATCCATAAATTGGCTGCTTCCCGAATCGTTTCAACTGAAAACTCAGCTATTTCGGGAATGTATGTCATGTTTAAATCTGAAAAATGCGAGCGGTAAATGCGCTCTGAAGCTTCGTTTCGCTGACCATTAATGATCAATCCGGCAATGGGAATTTCGCGGATCATCAACGCATTTAAGGTCAATAAAGTGTGATTGATACTTCCCAAATAATGTTTGGTTACCACATAAACCGGCAATTCCCACAATTGGAACAGGTCGATGTAGCAAAGCCCAACATCATTCAGCGGAACCATCAAACCTCCGGCTCCTTCAATAATGGTTTGTTTCGTAAAAGCGGGTAAATCAAAATATTCTTCTGTCAGTTCAATTCCATCCAGACGCGCTGCTTCATGCGGCGACATGGCTTCGTTCAACAAGACGTTTGAAGGTAAAATTGTTGTTTCAGAAGTAACAGATTTCACGAAATCACTGTCCAAAGCATTTAAATCTCCAGCCTGAACAGGTTTCCAGTAATCTGCCTTTAAAGCTTCGCAAAGAACCGCACTAACGACTGTTTTTCCTACTTCGGTTCCAATTCCGGTAACTACGAATGATTTCATGTTTACTTTCAGTAAAATACAAAAATAGAATTTCAGCGGGTTTCAGAGACCATCTTACGGAAAATTAACGCTCAAAAAGAATCGTCTGAAAGGAAAATCATTTTAAAACAAACGCTGCCTTATCCGAAAAGGAAAATGGAGCAAAAGCTTGAACATTCCAACAGTCCCGGAAGCATTTTTTTCTTGTCTGACGTAATTTCCCAATATTGGGACAGCTTTAAACCTTTAGTTTAAGTAAAACCTATCTTTCCCCCATCACTGCTACATTTATCTCAACTCCGCGCCCAATTGTTTTTCCAATTCTGTACGAATTGTGTTCATAATTCCGTCTACCTGAGAATCTTTCAAAGTCTGCTCCGCATCCTGGAACGTAAATGAAACAGCATATGATTTTTTCCCTTCCTGCAGGTTTTTCCCTTCGTACACATCAAACAATCCTACTTTCTGAAGGATTTTCTTATCTGCCTTTCGTGCAATCTGTTCAATTTCAGCAAAACGTACTTTGGAATCAAGCAACAACGAGAAATCGCGTCTCACTTCAAAGGTTTTAGGAAGTTCCTTGTATTGCGTTTTCGCCAGTTTCAAAGAAGCTAAAATTGCATCCCAATCCAAATCAGCAACGAAAACATCCTGCTTCACTCCGAAATGCTTTTTCACTTTGGAATTCACCCAGCCGATGGTTCCAACTGTATTTTTCAAAACACGCACCTGGTAACCATCTGCCAGAATTTCCTGGCTTTGCAAACCTTCTTCCTGTAAAAGAGAAATCAAACCCAAACGTTCAAACAAATTGTTCACGATTCCTTTCAGCGTAAACAAGGTTGATTTCTCCAGTTTTTGAGCCCAGGATTCTTCCTGTTTATTTCCAGTCATTAAAATCAACAAGCGCTTGTTTTCAGCATACGTTCCATTCTCCTGTGAGTATGTCTTACCGAATTCAAACAAACGCAAATCCGGGTTTTGACGGTTCTGATTGTGAGCAACCGTTTCCATTGCCTGGAATACCAAACTTTGACGCATCACAGCCAAATCCTGACTCAAAGGATTCAACATCGAAACTGCCTTTGAAACGGAAAACTGTTCTCCGCCCAATTTCTCAGCATATTGCGGACTTGTCAATGAATTGTTCATCATTTCGTGGAAGCCCATTCCCGCCAAAACTTCAGCCAGACTCACTCCCAAACGCTCCAAATCAGGTTTTTCAGTCAAAACCAATGAAGTATTCAATTTCTCCGGAAGCGGAATCTGGTTGAATCCGTAAATACGCAAAATTTCTTCGATTACGTCAATTTCACGATCTACATCTACGCGGTAATTCGGAACCGAAAGCTCCAAACCTTCATTCGTTTCAGCTAGAATTTCGAAATCCAGTGAAATTAGGATTTTCTGAATCACGTTCTTGTCAATTTCGTGTCCTAAAACCTGGTTGGTACGATTATATCTTACTATTACTTTTCTTCGTTGAATCGGACTCGGGTAAAGATCTACCACGTCCATTCCGATTTTTCCTCCTGCAACTTCCTGGATCAGCTGAGCAGCACGTTCTAAAGCATAAGGAATCAAATCCACATCTACTCCGCGCTCGAAACGGAAACTTGCATCGGTCGACAAACCATGTCTTTTCGCCGTTTTTCGAACTGAAACCGGTTGAAAATAGGCTGCTTCCAGAAACACATTTTTCGAAGTGTCCGAAATTCCGGATTGATTTCCTCCAAACACTCCGGCGATACACATCGCTTCGGAAGCATTCGCAATCACCAAATCTTCTTCGTTCAATTCGCGTTCAACGCCATCCAATGTCGTGATCTTTTCTCCCGGTTTTGCAGTGCGAACTACTACTTTTCCGTTCACCACATCCGCATCAAACGCATGCAAAGGTGTTCCCAATTCACGCATCACGTAATTCGTTACGTCCACGATATTATTGATCGGGGAAAGTCCGACAGCTCTTAATTTATTTTGCAACCAGGCCGGAGAAGGTTTCACTTCCACTCCCGAAATGCTTAATCCCATATATCGCGGACAACGCTCCGCATTTTCAACGGAAACCGTGATTGGCAAATCACTTTCTTTCTGAGGTTTTCTCGTTTCTTTCAACTGCAATTTTGCCGTACTTCCTTCGTGGCAAGCCAGATACGCCAACACATCTCGCGCCACACCAATGTGTCCCATCGCATCCGCGCGGTTTGGCGTCAACCCGATTTCGATTTGCACATCGCTTTCCAGTTCCAGGTATTCCGCAGCCGGTGTTCCGGGTTTTGCATTCGGATCCAGGATCAAAATTCCGTCGTGGCTTGTTCCTAAACCCAATTCGTCTTCAGCACACAGCATTCCGTATGATTCCACATCGCGGATTTTGGAGACTTTCATCTTCAAAGGTTCGTCCGGTTTCGGATATAGAACAGCTCCAACCTGCGCCAAAATTACTTTCTGACCAACTGCAACATTCGGAGCACCACAAACAACCTGCAAGATCTCTGTTCCGTTGTTTACTTTCGTCACTTTCAAACGATCCGCATTCGGATGCTGCTCACATTCAATCACTTCTGCAACAACAACTCCCTGTAAACCACCTTTTACACTTTCTATGGTTTCAAAACCTTCCACTTCCAAACCGGTATCGGTCAAAAGCTGATCTAACTCTTCGGGAGATTTTTGAATTGGTAAGTACTCGTGCAACCAAGCGGATGATATTTTCATTGTCGTTATTTTTTGGAAGTTCAAATTTAAGAAAAAGCCTAGAAAACGAGGTTTAATTTGACATAAAAGCTTAAATTCGTTGACACTAAAATACGGATGAAACTCCTCGCCTTACAAATCATACTATTATTCGCATTTTCCATTTCGTGGGGACAGGAAAAGGCAACTATTAGTGGTTATATTTCTGAGAAAAGTTCGGGCGAACCGATCATCGGCGGTCAAATTTATGTTCCATCTGTCCAAAAAGGCGCTGTCACGAATGAATTCGGGTTTTATTCGCTCACTTTGCCGAAAG
>NZ_JASLCN010000023.1 GCF_030151805.1 Fluviicola sp. | reverse complement strand
ATTTCGTCGTCTGCCCACAGAATCTTTGCTTGCATATCCTAAAGATTAATTAGCTTTGATATTTGATTTATAAAGGTATTCAATTGCGCACAAACACACATCGAAATAATAAAAAGAAAATCATCAACGACCCCGTTTATGGTTTTATTTCAATTCCCGACGAATTTATTTTCGATTTGGTGGAACATCCGTTTTTCCAACGATTAAGAAGAATCAAGCAATTGGGAATGACCCACATGGTTTATCCCGGAGCACTGCACACGCGTTTTCATCACGCCATTGGTGCCATGCATCTCATGACACAGGCTGTTTCGGTAATTCGCAAAAAAGGACACACGATTACTCATGAAGAAGAACGTGCCGTTTTGGTTGCTATTTTGCTGCATGATATCGGTCACGGACCATTCAGCCACGCATTGGAATACGATATCGTTAAGAATGTAAGCCACGAGCAGATTTCGTATTACTTCATCCAGGCTTTGAAACAGGATTTTCCGGAAAACTCAGACGATCTGGAACGCGCTTTGATGATTTTTGCCAATAAGTACCATAAAAAGTTCCTGTACCAGCTTGTTTCCAGTCAGCTGGATATGGATCGTCTGGATTACCTGACACGTGATAGCTTTTTCACCGGGGTTTCCGAAGGAATTGTGGGTACGGAACGCATCATTGAAATGCTCAATGTGCACAATGATCAACTGGTAATTGACGAAAAAGGAATTTACAGCATTGAGAAATTCCTGGTTGCGCGAAGAGTGATGTACTGGCAGGTATATCTTCATAAAACAGTCGTTTCGGGAGAATTCATGCTGATTAACATTTTACGACGGGCCAAAAAACTGATCCGGGACGGTGAGAAGTTGTTCGGAAGTCCGGCTTTGTTGTTTTTCATGGAACGCGATATTCAGAAAGTGGATTTTGAAACCAATCCGGAAATTCTGAAAACATTTGCCCAACTCGATGATTTCGACGTAATGGGAGCTGTGAAAGTATGGCAGGCGCATCCGGATAAGGTCTTGTCCATTCTTTCAACAAGTTTGGTCAACAGACACCTGCACAAAGTGGAAATTGCAAAAGAACCTTTTAGCCCCGACCGGATTTTGATGGAAAAAGAATTGGTTCGTACGCAGTATCAGTTGAACGACGAAGAAATTGATTATTTCGTATACTCCGAATTACTTTCCAATAATGCCTACAGCCAGGTGAAACAAACGATCAATCTGTTGCTGAAAGGCGGTGAAACGGTAGATGTTTCCAAAGCTTCAGACAATCTGAACATTTCCGCTTTGGCGCACCCGGTGGAAAAGTATTGTTTGTGTTATCCGGTGAAACATTGAAAAATAAAAACGCCTGTCAAATCGGGTGAAATACCAGGAATGAGTGTTTCTTATCGGGATTGACATCCGTTAAATTTATTTGAAATCTGGTGGGAAATGCCCATTTTTACTGAACAAAATCCAATTTAAAGTCAACACATGAAACTTCTATTATTTATAACAATCTTTCTTTCAGGCTTTTCCTTTGCACAACAGGATTCGTTATTTCTGGCAAAGATCGAACGTATCCAATCTAAAGTTCTGAATGAAGAACGTATTCTCAACATTTACGTTCCGGAGAGTTATCATACAGATTCAGCTAAAACATATCCCGTAATTTACGCGCTCGACGGTTCTTCCAATGAGGATTTCATCCACCTGGTAGGAATTGTACAGTTTTTGGTCATGAGCCAGCAAATGACCCCAAGCATCGTTGTTGGAATTGCAAATGTGGACCGTAAGCGTGATTTTACCTTCCCGACAACGATTCAAAAAGACAAAGAGGATTTTCCTACAACAGGTCATTCGGAAACCTTCATTCGTTTCCTGGAAACAGAATGCATTCCTTTTGTCCAGAATTATTATAAAACAACTGATCAGCGAACCATTATCGGGCAATCTCTCGGCGGACTTTTAGCCAGTGAAATCCTTCTGAAGAAAACCGCTTTGTTTCAAAAATACATTATCGTAAGTCCAAGTCTTTGGTGGAACAACGAATCTTTGCTCAATCAGTTCAAGGAAAAATCCAATCGTTACAAAGAACTGGGAACGAAGGTTTTTCTGACGGTCGGAAAAGAACATCCGGTAATGGTAAAAGACACCAAAACAATGGCGAAATACCTGAAATATCAATTCGACGAAAAACAAATCAATTTTCAGGAACTGAAAAAAGAAGATCATGCAACCATTCTACATGCAGCAGCTTTCGAAGGTTTGAAGTGGCTGGAGAAAGAAAAATAAACCGAAACAATAATCCCTGAATCTGTATGTTCACTAAAAAAACCAGTCTCAATCCGATAAACGGAATGCTGTTTTTGGGCCTGTTCACACTTTTTGCTTGCAGCGAACAGGGAAACAATCAATCCGTTACCGGGAAAAAGAAGGCCATTCCGAAAGAGAAAGATCTTCCATCCCCTTCCAAAAAGAAGGAATTTGATCTGCTCAGCTTCCTGGTTCAGGAAGAATCCAAAAATGGAAAAGGGGCAAAAATTGATGATAAAAATCATTCGGTTTCATTTAAAAATGACGACGATCCCTACGAAGTCAGTTTTAGCCGGATTTCGGCTGAAGATTTGAACCGGGATGGTGTGACTGATTACATCGTTTGGCGCAACTCGGAAGGAATGCTTGGAGGAAATGCAAATACCAATTCTTCGATCCTTTACATCGTAATGGGAAAAGACCACACAATTGCACAAAAACATGAAATCCTGACCTATGCTCCTTTTTCCTACAACATTTTAGACGATGTGGATTACAAAAACGGGAAGCTGAAAGCCAAAGCAACTCAAAATTTCAGAACGTATATGCCTGAAGACGGAGGAGAATTAGAATCTACTGACTTATCCTTTGTGTACAAAAATGACAACGTTTACGAAGAAAGTTATCTAACGGATTGCGAGTTGGCAAAATGGAAAAACAAGCAATTGTTTATCGGAAATTCAGAAGTCAGCAGAAGCATTGATATGCACAATTACACCGAAACGGTTTTCGAAAAATACGCATCCGGCGGTTTTGAAGTCTCGGCAGAATTTTCGGGCTGCGACAATTTAACCCTCACGTTGGAAAACACCTTCTCCTATCGCGGTAAAGACCAGAAATTCCTTTCGGAGAAAAGAAACCGCTTCCTGGAATTCCTGAAAAAGAATACAATACTTTCCAAAGAAATGGAAGAAATTCAGAAATATTGTCTTGAACATGGAGTGCCGGAAGAAATGACAGAAATCGGAACCCTATCCTTCCTTTTTCAAACAAACCAGGAGAAAGGAAAAGTAACTTTACGCCTGATCATTGAACAGGGGAAAAATCCGAACCAAAGCGAAAATTGGGAAATTACTACGAGACAATAAGATTTTAAGACTTCAAGAGCCCGGAGTCAAGACTGATTTAACCCAATCTAATAAAACCCTGTTTATCAAAAAAGTGGCTCTATCAATCTTTCACAAATCGGATTCTAACATCTTGATATCCGAAAGTTTGAATATGTAAATAAAATCGTTTATTTACAGAAAAATAAAGCTTATGATGATTGTATGGATTATTTTGGGGGCACTTGGAGGAATCATTGCCCTTGTATTGATTATTGCGGCTTTCAGCAAGAAAGATTTTGCCGTCGAACGCACAACTACAGTCAACAAACCACTACCTGAAACATATGATTTCCTGACCTCTCTGCAAAAGCAGGATCAATGGAGCAAATGGACACAACTGGATCCGAACATGAAAAAAACGTACATCGGAACGGACAAAACAGTTGGATTCATTTCCAGATGGGAAAGCCAGCACAAACAAGTCGGTGAAGGCGAACAGGAAATCAGGAAACTGGTTCCGAACGAACGCATTGAAAACGAATTGCGTTTCATGAAACCAATGAGAAGTGTTGCCAATGCTTACTTCACCGTGAAAGAAGCCGGAGAAAACCAAACAGCAGTGGCCTGGGGATTCACCAGCACAACTCCGTGGCCCTTCAATGCCTTCATGCTGTTTTTCAATATGGAAAATGCGGTCGGAAAAGATTTCGAGGAAGGATTGTCAAATATGAAGAAAATGGTCGAAGCGGAATAGGCTTTGACAGAGGCAAAATAAAAGAGTCAAGACTTGATTAAACAAACAGAATCAGTCTTGACTGCTCAGATTGAACGGCCCTTGCGCTAAGAATCGTTGCAAGCAAGGAAATGAAGCGAAAAAAAGCATTTGCTGTTTGAGTCCGATCCGCCTCAGCGGGTGGACGAGTTTTAAATGCTTTCGCGCAATGCCCCGTAGTTTGCAGATTCTTGAGTACAGGCCTAGACCTTTTTACGGCAATGGTAAAAAGGTAGAAACTATCATTGTTTGACAATCAACTTCTTTACTGAAATACCCGCTTTTCTCAACTCCCCAAAATAAACCCCGCTCTTCAACCCTTCAAGAGAAATCGTTACCTGATCCGTATTCGAAAAATCCAGCACTTGCGTTTGAACAACTTCTCCCGAAACACTCAGCATTTGAAATTCCACTACTCCTAACGCTTTCGCGCTTTTGGTTTGAATCCTCAGATGATCAGTTACAGGATTCGGGAAAAAGCTGAATTCCGTAGTTGCGAATAATTCTTCCAACGAAGTTGTTTCCGATTGTATAATTGATTGTACACTGAACGTACATCCGTTTTGATCCGTGATGACACACGTGTAAGTTCCCGCACACAAATTGCTCGCCGAAGAAGTTGTCTGATTTTGTGGATCATTCCACTGATAAGAATAAGGAGGAACTCCTCCGCTTGCTACTACAAAAGTTTGTCCGTTACACGTTCCGTTATCCAATCCCGGAAAAGCAACTCCTTGCAACTGCGGCACCGATTTCACTTCAAAGCAAACCATGTCGCTCACTCCGTTGTTGTCTGTAACAGTCACACAATAGCTTCCGCCTTGCAGGTTATTTGCAGTAGCCGTTGTTTGGGAACCTGCATTTGTGTCCCAAAGATACGTGTAGGGTGCCTGACCTAGATTCGGCTGAACAGTAACACTCGTCCCTCCGGCAGAACATGCTCCGCCTGAAAAAGTCAAACTCAGATTCAACCCGAAATTTGTTGGGATCGTATAAATCATATCCAGTTTAACCGGTAAATGATCTGCTGCGTAATACAAGGCTCTCACCACTGAATCGGGGTATTGGGAATTTCCACCCGTAAGAATACTTTGATTGTAATGACTTCCGTCATTTCCCACAGCTTTGTAGGAATTTGCAGCATATTGCAGGGAATTTGCTCCGTTCATCACGTTCTGAGAAACAATGATATGGTCGAAACGGTCATCCAATCCTCCGGTAATTCCACAATCCGTAGAGCCACTTGTGCGTGGCGATTGGGTGTGCAGATATGCAAAAGTACCGTTCGAAGTCCAGTTTCCGGGCGCATTCAAAGGATCTTTCAGAAAGTTTGTTCCACCGCTCACCAGGTTTTGATAGCACGTTTCAGAACTTCTGTATGTATTCAAGTCCCCGCAAACAAATAAGTGTCTGCCTTGCGGTCTGCCGTTCAGGATATTTCTCAAGGTCGCCGTTTGCTGCGCGCGATCATTTTGATCAGCGTTTGCGCTTCCGGCTTTCAGATGACACATAAATACTTCAATGAAACAGGTGTCGTGATGCTGTGGCAAGGTATTGTCATTGACATACAAAATGTAGTGGTTGATATCTCTCGGTGCGGTTTGGATAACGCGTTGCTCCTTTAAAGTCAGTTTTGCCGAATTGTAGAAAAGCATGTTCTGCAAATCACCGCCAAAGGAATTCGCAACCCATTGCGCCCGCTGGTAATACGTGGTTCCGAATACATTCAGCGAACGATTCAGAACACTGTCGCAGCCTGCAGCCGTTTGAATTTCACAGCCTACAAAAATATCCGGTTTCAGGTATTGCATAATCTTACGTAACGTATCCGCCCGGTTGGGAAGATTTACATTTCCTGCTCCGCAATCATTACGACCATTCGGAAAATTCAATAAATTGTAAGACACAATACGCACGGGAACTGTTTGTGCAAAAGTCGATTGAAGACTTCCAAAAAACAGACCTAACAAAACTAAAACGACCACTTTCATGCAGCAAAATTACAACGGAAAAATGCCGAAACCCAAGAATAAATTGGGTAAACCGATTTAGCAGCAGCTTCCCGGATTAAGTCCCACATGCCGTTCTCGATACTTCCGACTGAAAAAGTCGGAAACTCGAATTGACATGCGGGGTGCACTGAAGCATTTTGGATTAAATTTTCTATTTTTCCGGAAATGAAATTCTTCTATGAACAAACTACTTTTTTTCAGCTTCTTCGTATTACTATTTGTTAGCTGCACTGAAAATCAATCAAATGATAATCAGCACCCGTCTCCGGACATTGAAAATTCAGTGGATACTCAAAAGTCCGTTGCCTTAAAATTCATAAACGACTATGTGGAGAATGCAAATTT
>NZ_JASLCN010000002.1 GCF_030151805.1 Fluviicola sp. | reverse complement strand
TCGTAATTCGTAATTCGTAATTCGTAATTCGTAATTCGTAATTCGTAATTCGTAATTCGTAATTTTTTTCAATTTCCCCGCAATAAATACCAAATCCATGCCATCAGTTATCATTCACTGAACGAATTTTGATTTTTTTATATTACTTTGTCTCCAAATTATAGAACAACTTCATATGAAAATCCTATTCGGAACCTTGTTATTACTACTTTGTACTACTAAATCCTTTGCTTTTCATACAGCATCAAAAGATAGTGTCACAGGAATCATTGACAAATCTGCTGCTCTGATCAAAATTGACCAGGGAAAACAATTAGTCGGAGAAAATAAAATCCGTGAAGCATTATTGGTGTTCCGTGAAGCAGCAATTAAAGATCCGAATACCTGGAAAGCATCCTTTTGGATTTCTTACTGCCACTACCGTTTGAAAAACTTCGGTTATGCAAAACAATACGGTTTGGAAGCTATCAGAAAAGGGCCGGATGATGTAGATGCAGAAGTTTACGACATTTTGGGAGTAGCTTGCCACAACTTAAACGAATTGGATTCAGCGGAACAATATTTCCAGCTTGCTTTGATGCATTTGTCCAAAGGGCGGGCAAAAGATCTGAATACACAAGGGAAACTGGCTTCCGTTCAATATGCAAAACAAGGAGCTTCTACTCCGAACCTGCGCCTTTCTTTGTTGGGTGATATCAATTCCGGCTACAACGATTATTCTCCTGTTTTGACTGCAGACGGAAAACGTGTGTATTTCACATCCAGAAGAGCGAATACAACCGGAGGAATGATGAACCCGGACGATCAGGAATATTTTGAAGACGTTTACACAGGTGTTTGGAATCAAAAGATGCTTCGTTTCGATAGTATTACCAACAACGTAGAACGAATCAACGGACCTGGGTTTGAATCCATGAGCTGGTTGTCGAAAGACGGGTTGAAAGCAATCGTTGTTTTGAACAACACGGCAACCAACGCTAAAAAAGTCACCGGAAGCTCCGATATCTGCGAAGTGGAATTCACGAAAAAAGGAAAATGGAATCTTCCGAAAGTAATCGACAATAAATCCATCAATACCAGTTTCATGGAAGGTTACGCAACATTGACGGCAGATGGAAACACGATGTATTTTGTGTCCGACAGAAAAGGAGACAAACGTTCAACCGATATTTATGTCGTGCAACGCTCCGGAAAAACCTGGGGAGAAGCGAAAATCTTAAGCGACAGCGTGAATACAAACATGCGTGAAACAACTCCATACATTACTCCGGACGGAAGATTCTTATTCTTCAGTTCTGAAGGACATTTGGGAATGGGTGGTTTGGATGTCTTTGTTTCTGAAAACACCGGTTCCGGCTGGACAAAAGCAAAAAACCTCGGGCCTGCCGTAAATACCGTTAACGATGATTCGCATTTTGTGATTTACAAAGATTTAGGAAAAGCATTCGTAAGCGGTTTAACAATCAGCGACAAGAAAAGTAGTATAGATATTTTCGAAATTGATTTAAGCAAACTGGTTCTTCCGGTAAAACTTTAAATTCATTTGAACGAATTGAACAGATAAACGTACCTAACCGGGTACGTTTTTTTTTACATAGAGAACATGAGAAAAGTAACATTTATTTTATTCCTTCTTCCGCTATTCGGCTGGAGCCAGAAGGAAACAAAATCGGAAGCTTCCATTCAAAAAGTCACCGTTTTTAAACAAGGTGCTCAGATCGAGCATTTCAAAGAATTGAACCTAAGTCCCGGAAAACAAGTCATCATTTTTCAAAAACTGACTGATTTCTTAGATCCGAGTTCCATTCAGCTAAAGTGTTCGGACCAGGCCACAATCCTGAGTGTCCGCACCAGGAAAAACTTCGACGATAAATCCATCGCTGAAACGGAACTGGCAGAGAAAAATGACCGTAAAAAAGCGCTTGAAAAGCAGGAACGTACCTTACGTGACGAATACAAAGTATTGCTCCTGGATGAACAGTTGTTGTTAAAGAACAACAGTTTAAGCAGTCAGCAGCAAGCCATGAAAATTTCCGAATTGAAAGAAGCTTCTACTTTCTTTCACGCCAAACTTTCGGAAATCAACACGCGTAAATCGCAACTGGATTCCGAAATTGAAGGAGTTGTCCGAAAAATCAATACCATCGAACAGGAAATCAATACGCGAAAAGGGTTACCGGTTGTAAATTACACCGAAATTGAAGTGGAGCTCAATGTTGAAAAAGCAGCAAATGTGAATTTCACATTCACGTACATTACCCACAAAGCTTCCTGGAAACCTTACTACGACATGCGAAGTAACGGGGTTGGTGCTCCGGTTTTACTCGAAGCAAAAGGATTGGTCTCTCAAAACACCGGAATCGAGTGGAAAAATGTTCAGTTAATCCTTTCCACAAACGATCCTTACGACAACACACAAGAACCGGTGATTTATCCCTGGGAAGTCAATTATTATACGCCGGCTCCCAGAAAACAAGTCGTAGCGCGTTCAGTTCCGCAATACAACTTCGACGGAGAAATGATCCACGGAGAAATTACGGATGCGGCTTCCGGAGAACCATTGGCTTTTGCAAAGATCACGATGGTCAATAATCCGTTGAATGTGTTCACAACCGATGCAACAGGTCATTTTTCGTTTTTAGTACCACGTGGAGAACGCAGTTATACAGTTTCTTATTTGGGATATCATGCGCAATATGTAACAATCAGCGCGCCGTATATTAAAACGCAGTTGTATCCGGAAGCGATCGCCATGGAAAAACTCGAAAATCAGTTTGGAATTTCAGGAAACGGAGCCGCTTACACCACAACTGATGCTGTAGCTGCCGACTCTTATTACAGTACAAATCAATTGGAAAGTGTCGTTATTCAGCAAAAAATCACACGCAACAAATCGAAAAGAGAAGAAAAATGGGACGGTGATACAGAAGCGGAAATAACCAGCGGCACATACAATGTTTCGATTGCAAACCAGGTTGAAAAAGATCTGCGCATGGAATTTCAGATTGAAACACCGTTCACCGTTCCTTCGGATGATGCCGAGCACCGCGTCGCAATTGCAACCTACCAGATGAAAGCAGATTACGAATACCATGCTGTTCCGAAACTGGATGAATCGGTTTATTTGGTTGCTCAGATTTCAGGTTGGGAAAAACTGAACCTACTGAACGGAGAATCCAATTTGTATTTTGACGGAACATACATTGGAAAAAGTTTCATTGATGTGAATTCTGCCAAAGATACCTTGAGCTTCTCTTTAGGAAAAGACAAAAAGATAGTTGTAGAAAGAAAACGTAGCGAGGAAATGAGTAAAACACGTTTGCTTGGAAGCCGCTATAAATACGAAGTAACCTGGGATTTCACAATCCGAAACAACGGAGGAGCTTCCATTCCGATCATTATCAAAGATCACTTCCCTATTTCCGTGAACGATGACATCAAAGTAAAACGCGGAACATTTACAGGAGCCACATTAGATGAAAAAACCGGAATTCTTACGTGGAAATTCACAACCAATAAAGGTGAAACAAAGCAATTCAAATTCGATTACCAGGTAGATTACGGTAAGAGCCAACCGGTTTACCTTGAGTAGGAAAAGCATATAAACTTCAAAAGCATCAGTCATAGACTGATGCTTTTACCTGATTATGAAGAAAAATTACTATTGCTTCACTCGCTGCATATTCTCAACCTTCATCATAGAAACCAAAAAAAATCCGGTAATCTGAGCTGTTGTCAAAATACAGAAGAGTGGCAATAAAAACTATTGCTGTAACGTAAATAAACTCTTGGAACTTATTAGTAGTAAGTGCGTCTCTTAGTTTCAGCTCTACGAAAATAAAAAACAAATCTTTAAAATTCAAACTCAATCTACTAATTATGTGGAATAAATGATAAATGGTAAATATTCAATCTGAACGGCAAATTACTCATTCAAACTGTGTAAATGCTCCCAGAAATCCGGATAACTTTTCGCAACAGCTTCCGCATTCTGAATAATTGTTTTCCCGTTTGCAAAACTTCCGGCAATCGCTAAAGACATTGCAATCCGGTGATCGTGATGCGAAGACACATGCGCACCTTCCAGGCTTCCTGTCCCGTGAATCACCATTTCATCATCATTCAGATCAATTTTCAATCCCATTTTTCCGAACTCCGATTGAAGCGTTACGCCGCGGTTACTTTCTTTATGCTCCAATCTTCGTACTCCTTTGATTGTCGAAATTCCCCTGCATTTTGCAGCTAATACGACCAAAGCAGGAAACAAATCGGGGCAATTTTCTGCGTCAAATTCAAAGGGATGCAGGTTCTCACCGTCAATCCGAACAGACTGGTTTTCGATCTGAATTTTACATCCTGCGTTCATCAAAGCATTCAGCATCGCTTTATCGGCCTGCAAACTTCCCATCGTTAAGCCCGAAATAGAAATTGCATGACCAACAGCCGAAGCTGCCAACCAATAACTGGCCGAACTCCAATCTCCTTCGATCCTATAATCTGTTGCCCGGTAAGATTGATTTCCCGGAATGCGGAATACATTTTCCTGGTTTTCAATTTCAATTCCGAATGCACGAAGCGTTTTGAGCGTCATTTGAATATACGGTCCCGATTTCATATCTGAAACCGTTAATGAACTCGCCTGTTCACTTCGCGGAAGCGCCATCAATAAACCGGAAATAAACTGAGAACTCAGGGATCCGTCGACGGTCAAATCCCGTCCCTGCAAAGGTCCGCAAACTTCAATCGGCAGAAATCCATTGGTCGTCTTCACTTCACAGCCAAATTCCGGAAGTACCTCATCGAAAAAGTCCATCGGTCGTTTCAACAAACTTCCTGTTCCGTTCAAAACTACTTTTTGGTCAAAACCTGCACTGACACAAGTCAATAAACGCAAGCCCAATCCGGATTCTCCTGCAGAAAGACTCAAGGGTTCTGAAATCTCAGTGATTCCTGAAATCTCAGCAAGCGAAGGCGAAATCAAATTCACCCTTGCACCCAAAGCGCGAACAGAACCGAGCATCGCTTTTTCATCCTCACTGCTTCCCAAACCACTCAAACGCGATTTTCCCTCTGCCAAAGCAGCACAAAGAATTGCGCGCTGCGAATCGCTTTTAGAAGCCGGAATCTGAATCGTTCCGGAAAGAAATCCGGGTTGAATATGCTGTTCCATCATTCCTCTTTCCCCGAAGAATGATTCATTACCCGAACCTGGTGGCGAATAGATTCCTGGTGAATGGCATCCATTACCTGGCGCACAAAACGATCACTCAAATTGTACTCGGAAGCTCTTCCCAAGCGGGCCGAGATCAGTTTTCGCCAATGTTCCGGCTGGAGAATCGTGATATTGTGTTCTTTTTTAAATTGACCCAAATCTTCACTCAACTGCATCCGCGCAGTCAGAATATCAAACAAACGATCGTCCAGATCACCGATCTTTTCGCGGATAATGGAAATGTGTTCTGTATTTAGTTTTTCGGAATGCTGTGATCGCAACACCAAACTATCCAGTAAAATCCCCAGATTCTTCGGTGTTAATTGCTGTGCGGCATCAGACCACGCCAAATCCGGATTCCGGTGTGTTTCGATAATCAATCCGTCGAAATTCAAATCCATTGCTTTCTGTGAAACTTCCAGCAACAAATCGCGGTTTCCGGTAATATGACTCGGATCATTGATAATCGGCAGATCCGGCAAACGCTCATGAAGCGCTATCGGAATTTCCCAATTGGGCACATTTCTGTATTTCGCATGCTTATATACCGAAAAACCACGGTGGATTGCCCCCACTTCCGTGATTCCGGATTTTTCCAATCGTTCAAAGGCACCGATCCATAATTCCAAATCCGGATTTACGGGATTTTTTACCAAAACAGGAATTTTCACTCCTTTCAAAGCATCTGCAATTTCCTGCACTGCAAATGGATTCACCGTTGTACGCGCACCGATCCACAATACATCCACACCCGCTTTCAAAGCCTGTTCCACGTGTTTCGTATTGGCAACTTCAGTAGTTGTCGGAACTCCCAGTTCTTTTCCGGCATTGATCAGCCAGCTCAAACCAATTTCTCCAACTCCTTCAAAAGAATCCGGGCGTGTTCGCGGCTTCCAAATCCCTGCCCGCAACATGTCGATTTTACAGGATTCTTTAATTTGAAGAGCCGTCTCCATGACTTGTTCTTCTGTTTCCGCACTGCAAGGCCCCGCTATAATGATCGGTCGTTTTCCTCCTTTTTGGATGATGCTATTCATGATAGAACCAAATTACTTTTTTTAATTCATATTAAACGAAAAATCCCGCTCCAAAACGAAGCGGGATTGACAACTATTAACAGTTGAGCTTCGAAATTAATGTATTTCGATGCGCCAAATATTCTTTACTATCTGTGTTGTTTTTTTCATGATCTCAGCTCAAAAGTAGTGTTATTTATTTAACTAAAACTCAAATTAAAAATAATTATTTCACAATTTTTCTTGGAAGTATCATTTGTACTCGTATCTTTGCTCCATGATTTTTCAACAAACAATGAAATTTTGGTGGTGTCTGTATACTAGAAAAGTGACGGACGCATAATTCATGATATCTATTTTTTGAACGGCTTGTCACACTGGTGGCAAGCCGTTTTTTTATTCCCAAAAAACTCATTTTATGCATATTTACACACAAGAATATTCCTTTAACGCCGACAATTACACTTCTGTCGGGCTTTATTTATCGTTCAAAAACCGTTTCCGGTCGCCGTGTTTATTGGAAAGTAACGATTACAATGACCGGACTTCCAGCAAATCTTTCATCGGATTGAATCCGCTGATTGACATCCAGGTTTTTCAAACGGAAATTTGCATTCAGGAGCTTGATTCCGTATACCGGATTCCGGTTGAAGATCCTCAGAAAATCACGCAGCAAATCCAGAACCTGCTCAACAAGTATTCGTTCCAAAACAATTTTGAGCACAATGGATTTCTAAGCTACTTCAGTTTTGAATTTTCTCATTTCGAGGAGCATATTTCCACTTCGGAATCGCAATTACAACTTCCTTTAGCGCGATTCACACTCTTTCAATACCTGGTTGTTTTGGACCATTTTCACGACCGGGGAAGTATTTTGTTCAACGCATTTGAACCAACATCCAAAAGCCACACGGAGTTCCCGGAGTTACTTCGCTTCAACAAAGCTTCCAACCTACCTTTCGAGCTGGTAAATGAAGAAAAAACAACTGTTTCCGAAGATGACTTCCTGCAATTGGTGCGGCAAGCCAAAACGCATATTTACCGGGGCGATGTATTTCAACTGGTGGTTTCGCGGCCTTTTGAGCAGGCATTTTTCGGAGATGACTTCCAGGTTTACAGGCAATTGCGACGACTCAATCCTTCGCCCTATTTGTTCTATCTCGACATGGAATCGTATCGTTTATTCGGCTCTTCACCGGAAACGCAAATTCAGCTGAAGAACGGTATCGCAGAAATACATCCCATTGCCGGAACAGTTCGAAAAACGGGAGATTCCAATCTGGATAAGCAATTGGTTCAACAATTGACTCAGGACGAAAAGGAAAATGCCGAACACACCATGTTGGTTGACCTTGCAAGAAATGATCTGAGTAAATTCTGCACATCTGTCAAAATTACATCGTACAAAGAAGTTCAGCATTTCTCTCATGTGATTCACCTCGTTTCGAAAGTCACAGCCCAAACAGAAGAGTCCGCGCTTTCGCTGTTCAACGGAACATTTCCCGCCGGAACACTTTCAGGAACACCCAAACCGAAAGCCCTGGAACTGCTGAATCACTATGAAAAAACCGGTCGCGGATTTTACGGCGGCGCAGTAGGATTCATTCACAGCAACGGAAATATGAACCTGGCAATCATTATTCGCAGCGCTTTAAGCAGCAATAACATACTCAGATATCAAGCCGGAGCAGGAATTGTCCTGGATTCCGTTCCGGAAAACGAACTGGAAGAAGTCAGTAATAAACTCGGTGCAATCCGGAAAGCCATTCAATGCGCCACAAAACCCGATTCATTATGAAAATTGCAGTCATTGACAACTTTGATTCCTTTGTTTTTAATCTGATTCGTTACATCAAAGAAGAAGAACACGAAGTAGTTGTTCAGCGAAACAATCAGCTTGATTTTGAAGTTCTGGAATCAGCCGATGGGATTTTACTTTCTCCCGGCCCGGGAATTCCTTCTGAAGCAGGCGGCCTTTTAGAAGTTATCCGGCGATTTCACGGAAAAAAGCCGATTCTGGGAGTTTGTCTGGGGCACCAGGCCATTGCAGAACATTTCGGAGATTCAGTGATTCCATGCCCGGAACCCATTCACGGAAAAGCTTCGCAGATAACAATTTCAAAAGAATCCGGAATTTTCCAAAACCTGCCAACTGAAGTGGAAGTGGGAAGGTATCACAGCTGGCAAACCCGGATTTCACCTTCCAGCGAATTGGAAATAACAGCCTCGACAAAAGATTTAGTCGTGATGGCTATTCAGCACAAAACAGCTCCAACAGTCGGAGTACAATTCCATCCGGAGTCGATTCTGACGCCTTTGGGACGAAAAATGATTCAAAACTGGTTAAACACATATCCATGAATTACCTTAAAAAATTAATCGACAACGGCACCTTAAGCCGGGAAGAAGCGCATTCGTGCATGATTCAAATCGGGAGAAACGAAATTTCCGATACACAAATTGTTGCCATTATCACTACGATTCAAATGCGCGGTTTGCAACTTTCGGAACTGGAAGGATTTCAGGATGCCTTGATTGAACTGGCAAAACCTCTGAATCTCCAAACGGAACAAAGCATTGATTGCTGCGGAACCGGCGGAGATGGGAAAAACACCTTCAACATTTCCACTTTGACCTCTTTTATTCTCGCTTCCATGGGATACAAAGTTGTGAAACACGGAAATTACGGAGTCAGTTCCTTATGCGGTTCGTCTACAGTTCTGGAATACCTGGGTTACGAATTTTCTTCGGATCCGAAAGAACTACAGCGTCAATTGGACCAAAACAACATCTGTTTCCTACATGCGCCTTTGTTTCATCCGGCCCTACTCCGGGTTGCTCCATTGCGGCAATCCCTGGGAATGGCAACTTTATTCAACGGACTCGGACCTTTGGTAAATCCGCATCATTCCACGCATCAATTGACAGGAACGTATTCCCTGGAACTGGCAAAGCAATACCAGCACATTCTGAAATCAAAACGAAGCAATTTCGCCGTATTACACGGACTTTCCGGATACGACGAGTTGACATTTATCGGAGGAACCCGCGTGCTGAAAGCCGACAGCGATCAATTGATTCAACATGCTCCGAATCAGTTACTGATCAAACCCGAAGAAATCTCGGGAGGAAATTCTGTTTCAGAATCAGCAAGAATCTTCACTGCTATTTTACGCGGAGAAGGAAATGAGAGTCAGAATACCGTGCTTGCCGGAAATGTAGCACTTGCGTTACAAACACTTGAACCGCAAGTGACTTTTGAACATGCTTTCACTCGGGCAGACGAACAAATCCGCAGCGGAAAAGCATTTTACACTTTTAAAAACGTTTGTTTATGACACCTATTTTAGATCAGATCGTTGCCAATAAACGGAATGAAATTCACCAATTAAAGCAAGCGATCACTACCTCGGATTATGTTCAAAGCACACTTTTTAACAGAACGGTGATTTCGCTCAAAAAAAACATCCGGGATCAGTTTGGAATTGTAGCGGAGATCAAACGAAAATCTCCCGGCGCAGGGGAAATCAAGATGAACCTGGATATTCGTTCACAAGTTGAACAATATGAAAAACAAGGTGCTTCCGGCATTTCAGTTTTAAGCGATTTCAGCTATTTCGGAGGTTCGATTGAAGACATAAAGCAAATTCGTACTTTGACGAATCTTCCTATTCTGAGAAAAGAATTTATCCTGGATGAATACCAGCTTTTCGAAAGTAAAGCCGCCGGAGCAGATGCCGTTTTATTGATTGCTTCGATCCTGGAAAAGGAACAGGCGCATCAACTGACCATCGTTGCCAAAAGTTTGGGACTTGAAGTATTGTTCGAAATCCATTCGTTTGAGGAATTAAACAAACTCAATGACGAGGTTGATATCCTGTTGGTCAACAATCGAAACCTGAAAACGCAGCAAACAGCTGTGGAACATTCTTTCGAACTGGCTTCTTATTTACCGGAAAACATCCTGAAAATTTCTGCTTCCGGGATTTCAAATTCCGATCAGCTGGATCAATTACAAAACTGCGGATTCAACGGAGCATTGATTGGCGAAAGCCTGTTGAAAGGAAATTTCAGGTTCTCTTCCAATTCATTCGCGCTATGAAGCTAAAAATTTGCGGTTGTAGTGCCGAACAGTTTTATCCCGGCTTATTCGACCTGGACGAAGTAGATTATTTCGGATTCATCTTCTATCCGGGTTCTCCCCGGTATGTTGAACACACTCCCGGAATTTCCAAAGAAAAAGTCGGTGTTTTTGTCAATGCCTCTTCCGGATTCATCCATCAAAAAATCAAGGAAGAAGCGCTGAATGTGATTCAATTTCACGGAAACGAGTCAGCAAAAGAAATCCGGAAAATAAAAACCAATGTAACGAAATGGAAAGCGTTGGGTATTCAAAACACAAGCGACTTTGAAGCCTGCAAAGTATATGAAGGAATCGTCGATGCATTTTTGTTTGACACAAAAAGTCCGCACTACGGTGGAACCGGAAAATCCTTTGATTGGGGAATTTTAGAAGAATATACCGGAGAAACTCCCTTCTTCCTGAGCGGCGGAATTTCCATCGGGCATGCAGATCGCATCAGGAAAATACAACATCCCAAATTGATCGGGATTGATCTGAACAGCCGGTTTGAAATTGCTCCGAAACACAAAAACGTCCCCTTAATTGAAACATTTATTAAACAATTGAAACATGAAAACTGCTGAATTTATTCTTCCGGATGAACTCGGATTTTATGGCGAATTCGGAGGTGCTTACATCCCGGAATTATTGCGCCCAGCCGTTGAAGAATTAGAATTATCCTTCCGGAATTATTGTTTTACGGAAGCATTCCGAACCGAATACCTGGATTTATTGAAACATTATGTCGGACGACCTACTCCGTTGTATTTTGCAAAGAATTATTCTCAGAAATACGGTGCAAAAATCTATTTCAAACGGGAAGATTTATGTCATACCGGAGCGCATAAAATCAACAACACAATCGGCCAGATTTTACTAGCCAAACACATGGGAAAGACGGAAATTATTGCGGAAACGGGAGCCGGACAACATGGTGTGGCAACTGCAACTGTTTGCGCCCTGATGGGTTTGAATTGCATTGTTTACATGGGCGAAAAAGATATGGAACGCCAGGCTCCGAATGTGCAACGCATGAACATGCTGGGAGCTGAAGTCCGGCCGGCAACCTGCGGAAGCAAAACATTGAAAGACGCCACCAATGAAGCCATCCGGCATTGGATCAATTTTCCGGATTCGTATTATTTGATCGGTTCGGTGGTTGGACCTCATCCTTACCCGGCTTTGGTGGCTTATTTTCAATCCGTCATTTCAGAAGAAATCAAAAATCAACTGCTGGAAATCGGATCGGAATTTCCGCAAAAAGTGATCGCATGTGTTGGTGGAGGAAGCAATGCAGCCGGGGCTTTCTATCATTTTTATGCGAATCAAAATGTTGAATTAATTGCTGTTGAAGCTGCCGGAGAAGGAATTCATTCGGGGAAAAGTGCCGCAACTTCCGTTCTCGGATCGACAGGCGTACTTCATGGAAGTCTGACACTGCTGATGCAAGATTCTTTTGGTCAGGTAACAGAACCGCACAGTATTTCTGCCGGTTTGGATTATCCCGGAATTAGTCCGCTGCACGCACACAGCATTTCAACCGGAAGAACCAAAGCCTTTTCCATTACCGATACCGAAGCTTTAAACGCAGCTTTGGAATGCAGCAGACTGGAAGGAATTATTCCCGCACTTGAAAGTGCTCATGCCTTAGCAGTTCTTCAAAAACTGTCCTTAAAACCAGAAGAAATCGTCGTGATAAACCTTTCCGGAAGAGGAGATAAAGACATCAATACGTATCAAAAAGCATTTCAACAGTTATGAATCCATTCAAAAAAAACGGGAAATCAGTCAGCATTTTTATTACAGCCGGTTATCCCGAAAAAGAAAGTCTAAGCACACAAATCTTATCCTTACAAAAGCAAGGAATTGACTTCATTGAAATCGGCATTCCTTTTTCTGATCCAATGGCCGACGGACCGGTAATTCAGGAAACGAGTGCTGTTGCATTAAAAAACGGAATGAATTTATCGCTCTTGTTTGAGCAGCTTTCGGAAATCCGGGGTCACATTCACATTCCGTTGGTCATCATGAGTTACCTGAATCCGATTCTTCAATTCGGAGCGGACCTTTTTCTCGAAAAGTGCAAATCGGCAGGGATTTCCGGGTTAATTATCCCGGATCTTTCGTTTGAATTGGTTCGGGAAAAATACCGGAATTCTTTTGGTTCGGGCAGCATTCCACTGATCTTTTTGATTACTCCTTCTACGTCCGACGCAAGAATTACACAAATCGCGGCAGCAAGCTCCAATTCTTTTGTCTATTTGGTCGGACAGAATAAAATTACGGGCTCTTCTTATTCTTTATCAGAGCATACAAACCGTTATTCGGAACTCAAAGAGCTTTGTCAGGAAGTTCCTTTATTTTTGGGTTTTGGGATCTCCAATGCGGAACAAAAGAACGAAGCATTTCGAACTGTTGACGGAATCATTGTCGGAACTGCTTATTTACGAGCAATTTCACAGAAAAAGGAAGAAGAGTTTGTTGAAAAACTCCTGAGTTAACAACTCCTTAACGATTCAAGCGTTAATTTTGCAGGTATGAAAGCGGATACACAATCATACGATTCAACCAAAACAGCCTATCCGATTCTTTTTGCAATTGCTTTCGGGCATTTACTGAATGATTTGATCCAGGGTGTTTTGCAACCATTATTCCCGATGATAAAAGAAACCCAGAACCTGGATTACGGGCAGGTCGGTTTCATCATGTTCGCTTTTCAGATTACTTCTTCGCTTTTCCAACCGATTGTAGGTTCCATCACAGATAAATACCCGCAGCCTTATTCCTTTAGTTTCGGAATGTTGTTTGCCATTGTCGGGGTCGTTATTTTATCGTATTCGGAAAATTTCACCATGACGCTGACAGCCGCTTGTTGTATCGGACTCGCATCGTCGGTATTTCACCCGGAAGCTTCACGTGTTGCTTATTCCGCTTCGGGAGGAAGACGAAGTCTCGCACAAGCTATTTTTCAATTGGGCGGAAACGGTGGTACAGCTCTCGGACCGGTTTTGGTTGCTCTTTGCGTCATTCCGTTCGGACAAAAATATACCTTGTTATTTGTCATTGCCGGAATAGCCGGATTTGCCATTCTGCTATTTGTGAGTCGTTGGTATAAAGGTTATTTGCAGGAGCATTTGAAAAACACAAAAGCAAGAGTTGTTACGCATCAACTTTCCAGGCAACGGATTTATATGTCTGTTGTTATTCTGCTTGTCTTACTTTTTTCCAAATATTTTTACACCGCCAGTATTTCCAGCTACCTGATTTTCTATGCAGAAGAGCGTTTTGGCCTGGTAGGAAGCCAGGGACAATTATTACTGGCAGTTTACCTGTTTGCAATCACACTTGGTACGGTAATCGGCGGATTAGCAGGGGATAAATATGGTCGCAGGAATATCATTTGGTTTTCAATTCTCGGAGCTGCTCCGTTTACTTTAATGCTTCCATACATGGATTTGACCGGAACGATTGTTTGTCTGGCTTTTGCAGGTTTCATACTCGCGTCCGCTTTCCCTTCCATCCTCGTGTACGCACAGGAATTACTGCCGGGAAGAATCGGGATGATCTCAGGGATGTTTTATGGCTTCGCTTTCGGAATGGGCGGAATCGGTGCTGCTTTCCTTGGAGATCTGATCGACAAACGTGGAATTATTGAAGTGTATCACATTTGTTCCTTCTTACCGTTGATCGGGATTATTGCGGTATTCCTGCCTTCATTCCGGGTAAAGAAAACGTAATTTTCAGTTTTCGCGATTTTCAGATAAAGTCCGGTTTAAAAATTGCCTCATTGCCAATTTGGTGATTCGTAATATTACGAATCGACGAAATGGAAAAAAATCAGTTCTTTTTGGAAGCAGGCGCCTGGTAAAACTCCTTCAGATAATCCGGTTCAAAATAGGCAACATCTTCGAATTCCTGTTTCAAATACTTTTGGTAAGCAATAGAAACTTGCCCTGAAGCCGATGGTTCCAAAGCCGGGTCAAACGTAATTTGGCGGTTTACCCACAATTCCTGCATTTTCATAGCTCCGTCACCAAAGCAAACAAAAGGCTCAAAATCTGCGTATGAATGTTCGTCCAGAACATCTGCGCTAACCGCTTTCACAATTTCTGATTGTGTGTTGACAATGAACGAAAACACTTCCATTCTACGGGCGTCAATCATCGGGCAAAGACTGAGAGCCGGATGTTTCGTTTTACCGATAGCAGCCATTGATTCCAATGTATTTACGGCGATTAGCGGAATACCTAACGCATAACAAAGTCCTTTTGCTGTTGACACTCCGATTCGCAACCCGGTATACGAACCAGGTCCTGCGGAAACAGAAACAGCAGACAACTTTTCAGAAGTAATTCCCTGCAGATCAAAAACCCTTTGAATCAGGATTGTCAGCTGTTCACCATGCGCATATCCGTCATCCTTCAATTCCTGCAGTTGTTTCAGCTCTCCGTCAACCGATAAAGCGACAGAGCACACTTTTGTTGCCGTTTCTATATGTAAAATTGTTGTCATTTTCTTTGAAAAGTCTTTTCGATTTTCAGCAGCAGATTCCGGTTTTGATTGAATCAGGGGAATTAGTGCAGTACTTCCAGCTTGAACCCGATTCCGTGAATGTTTGAAATCGAAATTTTCTCGTCCATGGAGAAATACTTCCGGAGTTTGGTAATAAAAACATCCATACTTCTTCCCGCAAAATAATCATCCTGCCCCCAAACGGCGGTCAAAATGTTTTCTCTCGGAACAACTGCATTCTTAAACTTGCACAAAATCTTCAACACCATCGCTTCCTTTTTGGTCAGCGTCTTTTCAAATTCAGGGTGTTTCAGCGTGAAGTTTTCGGTGTCAAAAACATAACTTCCGATTTCCACCACTTTTTGTTCCGGTTCATCCTGGATATTCACCCGTTTCAGAAGTGCTTTTACGCGAACCGAAAGCTCATCAAAAGAGAACGGTTTGGTCAGATAATCATCTCCTCCGGCGTTGAATCCTGCAATTTTATCTTCCGTCATAGCTTTTGCTGTCAGGAAAAGAATCGGAATGTGTTGGTTCATCGTTCTGATTTCCCGCGCCAGCGTAAATCCGTCTTTTTTAGGCATCATGACATCAAAAATGCACAGATGAAATTCATCTTCGGAAAAGCGCATGTGCCCGTCCATTCCATTCGTACATAAAACAACTTGATATCCTTCTGATTTTAGTTGGTCGGAAATGACAAATCCCAGGTTTGCGTCGTCTTCAACCAATAATATTTTAGCCTTTGGTTTCATTCTAAGATGATTGTTTCCGTGAAGATAATAAAGAAATGGTTTTGTTCATTCCGGACCGGAAAATAGATTGAAAACAGCCTAAAAAAGATAAGAGCTCAAGACGGGCGTCTCAAGCTCTTATCACACTAATCAACCTAACCTACTACTACTTCAGCAAAGATACGTCATAATAGCATTGCTTTTTCAGTTTTCAGATAAAGAAACATAAAAGGACAAATAAAGGATTTAAAGAATGGATTAAACGAATGTATTAGGTGGACGTTAAATAATTCACTGATGAGTCAATTATATCTAAAATTAAACAGTTTAATCGGCAAATACACCCGATTAAATATTCCCATGGTAAATACTTTGGTCATTTAAGATTCCAAGAAAGACGTTTTTTTTGATTGAAAAAAGGTGCATTTTTTGATGTTGAATGGATGAAATAATAGATGAACGGAATTTTGAGAGGTATTCTTTAAAAGACACGTTACAAGCCTCGTTTTCAACTACGTCGTTTTAGTTTCAGGAATATATTATCAGATTCTAAAGCCTACTCGAAATACTTTCTTAACTTTGAAAGTATCTCAGAACTAATAAGAATGGATAAAATTTTAATAGTTGATGATGAAGAAGATATCCGCGAAATTCTCGGATATAATCTAAAGAAAGAAGGGTTTCAGGTTTTTTTGGCTGAAAACGGACAAACGGGAATTAGTCTTTGCAAGGAGGAAAAACCGGATTTGGTGATCCTCGATGTGATGATGCCCGGAATGGACGGAATTGAAGTTTGCGAACAAATCAGAAACACACCCGGTTTGGAAAATGTGTTAATCTGCTTTCTCACAGCACGAAAC
>NZ_JASLCN010000507.1 GCF_030151805.1 Fluviicola sp. | reverse complement strand
ATCACCCATTTTCAGAAACTTCAAATCTAAAAACCACCATATACCTACATATTAGCTAAAGATCTCGAAAAAAATTACCCCACTCCGGTTCATCTTGGGGAAAAAGACTTTAGCCCCCCCATACATTTGCTTCAATCGATTACTGATTCGCGATAAGTAATCACGGATCGAGGGAAGGACCTTCGACCATTGCAAATTAATACTTAGAAATCATGGCTAAACAAACTGGTCTAATTAAATTGAGAGGGACATTGGATAATGTCAGTTTCTACAAAACGCAAGATGGTATTCTTGCACGCATGAAAACTTCTGTTGATTCAAATCGCATTGCTACTGATCCTGCATATATCAGAACCCGTGAAAACGGTGCTGAATTCGGAAGATCGGCAAAGGCGGGAAAAGTTGTACGTGATACTCTTCGTCCGTTGTTAATGCTAGCTTCCGACAATCGCGTAACTGCACGCATGACTAAGGTTATGACAAGTATCAAAAATTATGATCTAATGAGTAGTCGCGGAGCGCGAAACGTTGCAAGCGGAATCAACGATCAAGCTGCTAAAGAGTTGCTAAAAGGATTCAATTTTAATGAACGCTCAAATCTTGGAAGCGTTTTATCCAAATCATTTTCTGTAACACAAGCTACCGGAGAGATAACCATTTCGGAAGTTATTCCATTGAATGATATCAGCTTTCCTCCGGGTGCAACTCACGTCACTCTTCAAAGTGGTTGGGCAAAGATTGATTTTACAATCGGTGCCGGTGATTTGCAATTATCTCCAGCAACAAGCTTACCGATTGATGAGACTTTGCAAGACATTTCATTGATTCCGACTTCTGCACCGATAGGATCCGGAATTGATATTCATGTATTATGCATTGCATTTTATCAAGAGGTAAATGGAGTTCAGTACCCGCTTAAAAACGGAGCCTTCAATGCTTTAAGCATTGTTGAAATTCAGTAATTGTTTCATAACCGTAGCGGCTTGTAAAGCCCGCTACGGTTCATTCAAAAAATCATTATCATGAAAATCAAAGAAAGATATCAATCAACTACTCCAAAGTTTTTCAGAGTAGTTCGTACCATCGGATTATGTTTAGTTGCTGTTGGTGGCGTTCTTGTGGCTTCACCTGTCACAATTCCCACAGAATTCGTTTCATTCGGAGGTTATCTTTTAGTAGCTGGTTCCGTTGCAACCGCTGTTGCACAAGCAACCTCTGTGGATGAAGAAAAATAAGTATCTCATTTAAAATCATGTATTATGAATCATTCAAATAAAAGATCAGAACAAGTAAAAGTTCTGATTAAAGTCAAAAGACCGAAAAGATTTAAGGCCGGTTCAGACTTAAGTGACGCTGTTAATCTTGTTTCTATTGAGGTTGAAGAAGAAGTAAACGGAGAATCTGAAAGTCTGTTCGTTCAACTTAGTATTGAAGAATCGTGTCAAACTTAAATCAATATTGGCTATGCAGCACAGCGGTGATCATACAACCAGTGTTGGTACAACAGCCGGAACAGTGCTTACTGTCCTTGCAAACATTAGTTCGCAAGACTACATTAAAACGATTGTACTTGCAATCATAGGAGCGGTCATTAGTTTTTGTGTTTCATGGTTGTTAAAGTGGTTGACACGAAAAAAAGAAAAGTAACCTGCAACGGCTCTCACAAGGAGCCGTTTTACTTTTAATCATTTAATAATCTATTATTGATTTTGTCATTTCATTTGCAGTCCTAAATTCTCTTATTATTTGACCCAAGACCTCTGATAATATTATACTTTTCTGCTTAAGTAATTTATGTTTTTTTGATGTTTCGAACTTTGACCTAGTAGGATCAATTCATCCATTTAAAGATGAATGGGGAAATGCGGTACTTAACATTAGATAAATGTAATATTAGAATCAAAAAACATTATATTCTAGCAAAGTTTTTATTAGCGGTAAGACACTGCTAATAAAGTGACTAAAAGTTTCAATAAATAATTGTGGAAAAAGAATTTATGAAACCCTTGGTTTTAAGGGTATAAAAAAATAGTTTCGTATTCGAAACTATTGTATTATGTTGTCAGTAAATCAGGTGTCAAAACAATTCTGTTGTTCAGAACAATATGTTAGAAAGTTGATACGCGAAGGAAAAATTCAAGCTGAGCGTATTGGTTCCACATGGGTTATTCCTCAAGAAGTAATTGATGAACTTTCTATTGATGATTTCAAAAGATCCAATTTGGGTAAGGTGCCGGATAGAGTTTCAATGAAGAAACATTCCAAGAATAAACTGAATGTACTTTCTTTTTTTTCTGGGGCAATGGGATTAGATATTGGTTTAAAGGAATCGGGGATGAATGTTCTACTTGCTTGTGAATTTGACGAGCCAACAAAGAGAACTATTGTAAAGAATGATTCGGAAATAGGATTGATTGGGAACCTGCTTTCCTACTCAGTTGAAGAAATATTAGCTTACGCTAATTTGAACTCAACAAGCCAAGTGGATGTTATTGTTGGTGGTCCACCATGCCAAGCGTTTAGTACTGCAGGTAAGAGAATGGGATTTCAGGATGAACGCGGAAATGTATTTTTGAAGTTTATTGATGTAATTAAATCAATAAGACCAAAGTATGTAGTTATAGAAAATGTTCGTGGGTTGATGTCTGTTCCTATGACAATTGATATAGATGATAATCTTTCTGAAGAATTCGATCTAAAATCTACAAAGGGATCATCATTGTTCTTTGTGAAAAGTAAATTAGAAGAAGCTGGTTATAAGGTGTCTTTTAATCTATATAGTTCAGCTAATTTTGGAGTTCCTCAAATAAGAGAAAGAGTTGTTATTATTGGGACTCTTTCAAAAAATCCAGTTCCATATTTAACCCCAACTCATTCTGAATTTGGGAATTTTGGATTGAAACCATGGTTGACCTTTAAAGATGCAGTATCAGGATTGGATAATAAAGAGTGCTCCTATATTCGATTTTCAGAAAAGAGACTTCAGTATATTAAAATGCTAAAACCAGGGCAGAATTGGAGAGATCTTCCAGTAGAAATTCAGCCAATTGCAATGGGTAATTCTTATTTGCTTGGGGGGGGTAAAACAGGTTTTTATAGAAGACTTTCTTGGGATAAACCTGCTCCAACTCTTGTTACACACCCTGCAATGCCTGCGACGGAATTGGCGCATCCAATAGAAGACAGACCATTATCTGTAGAAGAGTATAAAAGGGTTCAACAATTTCCAGATAATTGGCAAATTGAAGGAACCATTATCGAACAATACAAACAGATTGGAAATGCTGTTCCTGTGGGATTAGGATTAGCTATTGGAAAAGAAATCGTTGCACACCATAAACAACGAATACTTAAATCTGTTGAGGGATTTCCTTATTCAAGATATCGAAATACTTCTGATAAGGAGTGGGAGATGGATTTCTTGAAGAGAGCGAAAAAGACTTTAGTTGCAGAAGATTGAAGGTTAATCAATATTTTTCCTATATTGGTTGAATAATCTACTATTCATGGCAATTACACTTTTCGATGTAAATAATAAAATTATAGAACATCACGATTTACAAGACAAACTTCGTTGGTGTGTGGACGGTGAAACTAAAGAGCAAGCCTTTGTAAGGCGGTATGGTTTAGAATTGGGGTATCAAATGAACCCCACTAAAGTAACGGATCCTTATGCTCCCGATTTATTATTTACAAAAGATAATTTACTAACTGATTTAAAGTCTCAACATACACCTTTTTTTAAGTCTCAATCTCTTTATGGAATTGAGCCAACTTATGCAGTTGTATTTAATGTAAAGGATAAAGAGAGGTATATTGAACATTATCCCAATATAGATATATTGTACTATATTGAATGGGTAGCCTTGAAAGCTGATATTTATGGGAAATCTTTTCAGGTTAATCCATTAGTTGGGGTCTATAGAATTTCCTTCAAGAACTTATTAACGATACTTGATGATAAAAAAATTCACAAGTACCAACAAAGGGTCGGTGATACTAAAGGAAATGCAAGAGATAGTTATGTAATTGACATTAGAAACCCACTTTTTGAACAGATAAGATAGAGTGTGTTTTTCTTTTCCATTTGATTGTTATCTTTGATTTAAAAGGCTAATATTAATTACCCAATGGCAGAATTCGATTTAAAAAGAGTAACTGAATACGTTGAAAATCATATTGAAGAATTTCATAATAGCCGATTGGCAAAAGTTGAAAGTATTAAATTGAAAGATGTATTAAAAAGTAAAAATCCATACCTATATAGAGCAAAAAATGTAACCCAATCGCGAGAAATAATTGAAGGGATTTTAAACGCATTTATTTCCTCTAGTGAGGAAGGAATTTTTGGAAATTGGCTAGAACGATTAGCAATATTCATAAATGACATGGTTTATGTTGGGCGGAAAGCAGGAATTGATGGTATAGACTTAGATTTTGATAAGGATGGTAAAAGATATTTGGTAGCAATTAAGTCCGGTCCAGCTTGGGGTAATGATAGCCAAATAAAAAAACTGGTGGATCAATTTAATACAGCAAGAAAAAGATTAGCGACCTCAGGAGCTTCCGTTGAAACTGTTTGCGTAAATGGATGTTGCTATGGTAGATCCCGAGAAAAGTCAGAATACAAAGCAAAAGGTAACTTTTATAAAATATGTGGTTCTCGATTTTGGGAATTGATTTCAGGTGAACCTGATTTGTATATTAAGCTTATAGAGCCATTAGGTAAAGAAGCAGAAGAACGAAATGCGGAATTTAAAAATGCTTATGACAACCTGGTTAATCGTTTAGATCGAGAGTTTTTAATAGATTTTTGTAAAGTAGATGGTTCAATAGATTGGGAAAAGTTAGTAAAATTTAATTCTTCATATTAACATGCTGAAAAATGAGAGAACGCAATATCGAAGCCCTAAAATCTAATGCAATCATCTAGGAAACAGATGCCTCTTTTAATTTTATTGTTGTGAACTAAAAACAATGAAAGAACAAAACTCTACAGTTTCAAACAATCATGACCATTACAACTTTTCACATCAGGATTTGAACGAATTCTAAAAATTTTGATCTTAATCATTTAGCTACAGTATAAAACCTCATTTCATGGTTCACCAAAACAACATAGAGCAGATTCAACTTTTATAATTTTATCACTCATCATCAGCCTCCATTCGACGATTTAGTGTTTCTATTAAATTATTCAAGAATTTTGTCCGGGCAATTTTACGAGCTTTAAGATCATGATAGATCTTGTAATGATCTCCTAATTCAATTTGAAGGGTATTTTGCAGCACTTCAGTTATTGTTTTGAGATCAACCTGCCCGTTATTTAATGCTCCGACTGAGTGAAGTGCATAAATCAATTCAACAAGGGCAGTTTTTGATTCAGTCCATTTTAATATCTTTTTGGGATTTGTTTGAGGAACAATAGGATTGAGTATTGTTTCTTCCATATGACTGATCCGAAATAACTCATTCCGGATTTGATGCTCTAATTTTTCAAACGCCAGGCATTTTGCCAAAATAAGATCATATCCTGTATTCCACCGAAAATCGACTTCTGCGAAGTCTACTCCATCATTTTCATACGCCCGTGCATTTTCACGTATAAAAAAATGATCATCCATGTATGTAGATTCGGAACGACTATAGCGGATGAATTCTTTGTTTTCTTCAAAGAATACATGAAAGCGAGCTAAATGGTCATTCAGATAATTTTTCTTGATCTTGTCTGATCCTAAAGGTAGATTTTGCTGTGCTATCAATACTCCCCTGAAATAAATCAGTTCCGCATGCAGTTTTGGTTTCGTTACCTTAAAACAATTTATTTCGTCTTGAGAATTTCTGAATCCTCTATTAATAATTTCATTTTTCAGATCAATCAGGTATTTCCGACTTAAATCTAAGGCTGAACGTGTATTGTTTTTGTGTGTTTCGAGGATGGTTTGAAGCTCGCTATTGAAATTAGATTCGAGCTTTTCGAGAAAAGCTTTCATGTGAACAGGTATTAATCGGTGTATTATCCATTATTAACTGGATTTTTCGGTGATTGTTACCTTGTTATCAAAACTTAACAATTAGAGTTATTCTTGGTATAGAATTTAGTTGGTTAGTTTTTTTACTTTCTTTCAAATTGATTTATTTAAACACTTCTAAAAATCCACTTTTAGAAGTCATAGAATCATTAAACAAGGTGAATTCGATTACATAAAAATAAGTGCCATTAGTAACCAATTCCCCCTTTTCGGTTTTTCCGTCCCATAAATTAAAAGTACTCCAATCAAAAACAGAAGCAATTGGAACCGTCATTTCGCCTCTATTTATCAGATTACCCCAACGATTAATTATCGAATAACTGA
>NZ_JASLCN010000382.1 GCF_030151805.1 Fluviicola sp. | reverse complement strand
ACAAACCCGCCTTTCTTTGTTTGAACAGTAAGCGGAGTAATTTCGTTCTTAAAGCTTCCAGAAGCATGTGCAATTTTTGCTTTTGCAAAAGATTTCAAGGTGTATTCGTCTTGTTCTTCTCTTGAAATTCCGTATTTTTTGTTTGCCAGTTCGGCCGCACTTCCCATGTGGAAATTGTGATACGGATCCCATAATCCGTCTTTAAGCATTCCGTCTACAATCTGCTGATGCCCGGTTTTGTGTCCTTCCCTGTGATTTTCGATATAATACGGCGCATTCGACATGCTTTCCATTCCTCCGGCAAGAACGACGTCGCTGTTCCCTGAGAGGATGGACTGAACGGCATACGAAACCGCTTTCAAACCGGAAGCACAGATTTTGTTGATCGTTGTGGCATCGGTTTCATCGGGGATTCCGGCAAAACGTGCAGCTTGCCGGGCAGGAGCCTGGCCGATATTTGCAGAAAGTACATTTCCCAAAATAACCTCGTCGATATCACTTGCTTTGATTCCCGCTTTCGGGATCAGGTCTTTGATCACTTCTGCAGCTAGTTCAGGCGCAGTAAATGAAGCGAGAGAACCTAAGAAACCTCCTGTTCCGGTTCTGCTTGCAGCTAAAATATAAGCGTATTTTTCCATGATTTGTTTTTTTGCGATGTTCTCATTTTTCAATTTCGCGATCCCGATATTGATCGGGACGTAATTCCGCAATATACCAACCGGTATATTTTTGGTTAAAAAAATTTCAGTTCGTTATTTCTTTGATCATTTTCCGGATAAACAACAGGTTCGAATCCAAATGGGTTCTGTTTCTGAAAGTCTTCGAAAGCAACATTCCGCCTTCGATCAGAGAAACAAATTGATCTGCAAACGCTTCTGCATCCGTTCCGGTTAAAAAAATCTCCTTTTTGATTCCGTATTCTACTATTTTGCGAATGTGCGAATGCCATTCCAGCATTGCATTGCAAACTCTTGCAAACAACAAAGGGTTCGAATCATCTGCATCAACTGCTGTGTTTAAGAGCGGACAACCTCCCGAAATTGCGATCTTGTCATAAACTTCTCCATAAAAATCTACATAGACCAGCAATTGTTCAACCGGATCTTTCAAACCGAGTGAACGTCTCACAATTTCATTCCGGACTCTTCCCAGGTTGTAATCAAAAGCGACAGCTGCCAATTCATCTTTGTCTTTGAAATTCCCGTAAATACTTCCTTTCGTCAAACCGGTAGCAGTCGTAATATCCGAAATGGAAGTTCCCTCGTATCCTTTCTTATTAAAGATCGGAGCCGTTGTTTCTATGATGAATTTCCGTGTACGTTCTGCTTTTGTCATGATTGTTGATTCAATCTGTCAAACAAATGTAATTCATTTTTGAAATAAAATACCATTTGGTATATTATTTTTGAACATTTTTCACATTTGGCCCATTCATGACAAACTTTTCTTCGATTATCCGAATGAATACAGGAAACAAAAAAGGAACCAGTTTTCACTGATTCCTTCCAAAGATTCTATGTTGTAAGGCTTACAAATTTGCGAAGAAGTCGTTTCCTTTATCGTCCGTGATGATGAAAGCCGGGAAATCTTTGATCGTGATCTTACGAACAGCTTCCATTCCCATATCTTCAAAATCAACCAATTCTACGGAAAGAATGTTCTCTTTTGCCAAAATTGCTGCCGGTCCTCCGACCGATCCTAAATAGAATCCACCGTACTTGTTACACGCATTCGTTACGTCTTTCGAACGGTTTCCTTTTGCAAGCATGATCATACTTCCTCCCATGCTTTGGAATAAATCCACATAGGAATCCATACGCCCGGCAGTTGTTGGCCCGAAACTTCCTGAAGGCATTCCTTCCGGAGTTTTTGCAGGTCCGGCATAATAAACCGGGTGATTCTTGAAGTATTCCGGCATTGGTTGTCCGGCATCCAACAATTCCTTGATTCTCGCATGAGCTGCATCACGAGCCACAATCAATGTTCCGTTTAGTTTCAAACGTGTTTTGATCGGATATTTCGACAATTCAGCCAATACTTCTGCCATTGGTTTGTCCAGGTCAATACTTACCGGCGGCTCCAAATGCGGAGGAACTTCGGGTAACAAACGGCGCGGATTTTTCTCCAATTGCTCAACGAACAACCCTTCTTTGGTAATTTTCGCTTTGATATTACGGTCAGCCGAACAGGAAACTCCCAATCCGACAGGACAAGATGCAGCGTGACGCGGAAGACGAATCACTCGAACATCATGCGTAAAATATTTTCCTCCGAATTGAGCTCCGATCGTACTTTCCTGGCAAATTTTCTGCACGCGTTTTTCCCACTCCAAATCACGGAAAGCCTGACCTCCCATATTTCCTTCCGTCGGAAGATGATCGTAATATCCTGCAGATGCTTTTTTCACGGCTGCCAAGTTCGCTTCTGCAGAGGTTCCTCCTACTACAAATGCCAAATGGTATGGCGGACAAGCTGAAGTTCCAAGGTCTTTGATCTTTTCTTTGATGAATTCTTCCAAAGAAGCATCATTCAACAACGATTTTGTTTTTTGATACAGGAATGTTTTGTTTGCCGAACCTCCTCCTTTCGCCAGGAATAAGAATTCGTATTTCGCTCCCTGGGATGCGTACAAGTCGATTTGTGCCGGAAGATTGGAACCGGAATTCTTCTCTTCAAACATATCGAACGCTACGATCTGGGAATAACGCAAGTTTCTTTCCTGGTAGGTATTGTAAATTCCTTTCGAAAGGTATTCGGCGTCATTTGCACCGGTATACACATCTTCTCCCTTTTTACCAACAACAATTGCCGTTCCGGTATCCTGGCAGGAAGGAAGTTGTCCTTCTGCCGCAATTGTTGCATTCTGCAATAAATTGTATGCAACAAAACGATCGTTATCCGTTGCTTCCGGATCATCCAGAATGGCACGTAATTTCTCCAAATGGGAAGTTCGCAGATAAAATGATACATCACCCAATGCTTCCTGTGCAAGAAGTTCCAATCCTTTCGGATCAATGTTTAACACTTCTCTGTTCCCGACCTTTTCTACACTTACATAGTTGGACGAAATTTTGCGGTATTCTGTCGTATCTTTCAAAATCGGATACGGTTCCTGGTAAAAAAAGTCAGCCATTTTATTTATAATTGTTTCACTTCTGTTCGTTCAGTTTCGGGTGCAAAATTAATCAAAAACGATTTTTCTGAGTGCGAATGGTTTAATTCAGAATGAAGCTAAATAAGAGACAGCGAAAGCTGTCGAAGACTGAGCGTAGCTTGCACAACAAGCGTAACGCGAAGGATAAAGCGAAAGCTGTCGAAGACTGAGCGTAGCTTGCACA